>DATIHV010000251.1:0-2703 GCA_035480295.1 Gammaproteobacteria bacterium | reverse complement strand
AAAATAATGCCGCTACAAAGCTGTTGCTGTCACCAAGTGCAGCAGCAAAACATTTGCGTGACATAAGCGCTACTAATAGCATTTCGATTTTGATCGGCCCCGAAGGTGGCTTTAGTGAAAAAGAAGTGACATATGCAACACAACATGGATTTACACAAATAACATTAGGTCCAAGAATTTTACGTACTGAAACTGCTGGTCTAGCTACAATCGCTATCTTGCAATCCAGGTTTGGAGACTTGTAATGATCTTGGGTTTTGATTTTGGAATGAAATACATTGGTATTGCAACTGGCAACCTAGTTACCAAAACAGCGACTGCATTAACCTCTATACGTGCTACAGACGGCATACCAAATTGGCAAGAAATTGCAGACCTAATTGCGCATTGGCAACCAAGTGCATTAGTTATTGGCATTCCCTTAAATATGGATGGCTCTGAACAATTACTGACCAAATGCGCCCAAAAATTTGCTAATAGAATGAGGCAAAAATTTAAACTCCCTATACACCTAGTCGATGAACGGTTAAGTACATGGGAAGCAAAGAACCAATTATTAAGTCGCGCAACTAAGTTGCGAGAGAAAGATTTGCTTGCTATTAATGCACGTGCAGCTGCAATAATCGTAGAACAGTGGCTTTTACAGCAATAAATGCGCAAATTCTCACCCATAGAGTAGAATTTTACACCCACCCCTAGTAAAATACGCGCTATGAATACAACAATACATCCATATTTATTAGCGCGTTTAATAGCGGTTCAGCAAGCATTCAACCGTCCCGTTGGGAGACCTTCCATGTCTGCAGCTGCACGTGTACCTATTGCTGCTAAAAAGGGTAATAATTGGCAAGACATTCTTAAAGAAGAAGACGAAGATGGAGAACAAGGTGGAGGACGCGGCACGATGCGCGGTCATCGTGGTAAGAATGCAGAGCATGCTAAAGCTGCAATGCGTAGGTTAACACGTAAATAGTCTAACGCCAAAATAACTAGGCATTTAGCGCCTAACCATTTAACGGAAGCGTAAATCTAAAAGCAGAACCGCCCCCATCACGATTTTCCGCCCAAATAATACCACCATGTGCTTCAATGATCATCCGACAAATTGCTAAACCTAAACCCAAACCACGTTTAGAAGTTAACATACGGCCACGGTAAAACTTCTCGAATAATCTGCTCACTTCATCACCAGATATACCGGGTCCACGATCTTCCACACTGACAATAACTTTATCATCTGATAATTTCGCAGAAATAGTTATAGTCTGCTCTTTAGGTGCAAACTTGATTGCGTTGTCTAATAAGTTTAAGAACACTCCTTCCATTAGCACTTTATCAAAAGGAATGAGCGGAATTTCAGATGGTATTTCAATATATACCGGTGTGCTGCCTAATTTATCTCTTGAGGAGTGGATCACTCTTTGCACTAGAACGGTTAATGATGCAGGTTCTTTTTTTAACTTAACAGCATTGCTTTCTAAATATGTGATCTGCAGTAAATTATTAACTAATCTAGAGAGTTGCTCGGTTTGCGTATAAATTGCTCGTCCCAATGCCCGCACACGTTCAGAGCTTAAGCCATGCGCCATCTGCATTTGTGTGCCAGCAGTCAACATAATAGTTGCCAGCGGCGCACGCAAATCCTGGGATACAGACTGCAATAAAACATTCCGCGTATGATCTACTTCTTTGTCAATTTCAACTTTTTTACGTTGCTCCTGCAAAAGATCTACTTCCATAGTTAATGCTAATTGATTAGCACATGTGCCAAGGAAGTTCATTTGCTCCGGTGTAAAAAGTTGCTCCGGATGTTTAGGACGAATGCGCAGAACGCCAACCGTGGTTTGCGATGCTAACAATGGAACGTAAATAGCATCGGCTTGCGACAATGTGTCTGTACCCATGCCTGCAACTTGGCCTAAATCAAATACCCACTGCGCAACTGCTAAGTCTTTTGCATCTAGTTCACGCTCGCCACCAACGCTGTAGCTAATAGTCAATTGCTGATTGGCTGGCATTAACACCATGACGTCACTATTAAATAATTCAGCAATATATGAAGCGCCAATTTCTAATAGTTTATGCACACCACGTGCGCTGGCTAATTGTTGGCTTAAGCGATTTAAGGCAGTAGCTTTGCGCTCTGAAGCTCTTGCTGCCGCGGCTTGATTGCGCGAAATAAAGGTCAAATTACTTATTACTTGCACTAATACTATCATCAAAATTAATATGGATAGAAATTCAAAATTTGTAATTGATTTGTTAAATATGCCAGGATAAAAAAACCATGTGTACGCAAAAACACTCAATACCGCAGATAATAAAGAAGGCCCTATGCGCCCTAACAGCGAAACTAAAATAACTGACGCCAGATAAATCAAACTTAGATTATGAGCCTTTACATATTTGTACAACAAGAAGCAAATTATAGTGGTCACTACCGAAGCGACAATTGCAGCAACATATACATAACTGAGCGGCAAATTACGCAGTATTAATTGTACATCGCGTTTCGTATCTTGCTCGGTTAAAGACCCAGTGATTATGTAAACGTTAATTTCTTGGCTATTACGTAATATTTCATCCGCAAGATGTCTAGTCCATATGCTAAGCCAACGTGACGTAATATGTTTCCAAACCATGATTAATGTCACGTTCTCTTCACGTGCATAAGCGATGATTTCTTTGACTAAATCTACTCCG
>DATIHV010000250.1:0-4385 GCA_035480295.1 Gammaproteobacteria bacterium | reverse complement strand
ACATCAACATGCAAACCACATCTTCATCCGTTATGAATGACATTAAAGAAGTGTTCCGCTGTAAAGAAGCAATGTTAGTGTGCATTTTAGGCGGACTAATGATTGGACCTCTTGAGGGATTCTCCGATGTGTGGGGCAAAGAGTTTCTACAACATGCATATGGATTTGACAGTACAGTTGCTGCAAGCTTGCCGTCGGTGATCTTTATAGCCATGTGCTTTGGAGCGCCGATATTAAGTTATATTGCGGTAAAAACTAAAGATGACGTGTTAACCATCTTTGGTGCTGGGTTGTTGATGGCGATTAGTTTTATTTTATTACTATTTGCGGATCTGAACGCTTCGGTGATAAGTTTGGTATTCTCAATTATCGGGGTTTGTTGCGGTTATCAGACTATCGTAATCTACAAAGCTTCAACCTATGTACGCGAAGGCTTGCTAGGTTTGACTACTGCTGTTGCCAATATGATTATGATGCTATTTGGTTATGCATTTCATTCGATAATTGGTCTGGTCGTCAGTTTATGTCAGGATCGAACTCCGGCCGAAGCATTTACTTATGGCATTGCAGCTGTGCCAGCTGCTTTATGTATAGGAGCGGTGGGTTTTCTATTTATATATTGGCGCGAAGGCCAGGGTGAGTTGGCTGTGAATAACCTGCCTAGTCATTGATAGGATTGCCCTATTCATGGTAAAGCCATCATGCGGCTGATATGAATAGGGTATGTCTTATGCAGATAGCTAAATATCCAAAGTGTAAGCACATATCCGCATCTCTGTAGAAGCATGCGCCCTTTTATCTACAAAAGTTGCTGTTAAAGCCTATGCCACGCCACTAATTTATAGTAATGTTACTTCTGGCTAAAGAATGGACGCTGTGGATTTAACTGTCTGACAAAAAACCAGCAATGAATTAAGAATGTATTTAATTAGAATCTTTATTATAGCAATGCTATCAATTACCGTTGCGCACGCAGAAATACGATCAACCGTCGATTTAAATACTGTGAAGCAGGAAGTGCTCGCATCTGATAAAGACACTTTGGTGATTTTTGATGTGGACATGGTGTTAATAATGCCAACCGACGAGATTTTTATTAAATATGTCGATCATGAATCAGGTCCATTTCTTGAAGGGGTATATAAAGAGTTAAATGCGCGGCATTCTCCGGAACAAGTTGATAAATATAAAAGTATTATTTCTCTTTCTGGGCATGTGCAGACCGTAACGCCTGAAACACCGCACGTTTTGAATGAAATTGATCGTGCAGGTTACAAAATCATTGGTCTTACATTGTGCGAGACCGGAAGCTTTGGCAAAATTTCTTCTTTGGAGAAATGGCGTGTTGATGAATTAAAAAGCCTGGGTATTAAGTTTCATCATTCATTTCCTAATGTGACCGCCGGACAACTAGATAAATACATACCAAATATTCAAAATTACACTAGCAAATATGAGTGTTCACCATGTGTTGTTGCGGGGATCTTGTTTACGTGCCATGTTCCTAAAGGTGAAGTTTTAGATGCGTATTTACAGCAAATAGACGTCAAGCCTCGTAAAATCGTCTTTGTAGATGATAAGTTAAAAAACCTGGAAACTGTTGCCAAATATTGTGATCAAAATAATATAGCTTTTGTGGGATTTGAATATAACGCTGTTAAAGAACAAGCAAAAAAATTTCCGATGGATCTTCGATTGGCAAGATTGCAATTTAATGTTCTAGAGCATGCCGAAGTGTGGCTAAGCGATGAGCAGGCACGGAATATTTTGCACAATTTAGATAAATAATGGCGAGCAATCAATGAACAAAATCAAAGGCATAAAATGATCGAAGTAATAAAATATAATCTATTACAAGCAAAGCAGGGGATCGATCAGCTGCTTGCCAATGAAAAGACGTTAAACGCAATTCAATGTGCTGCGGAAGCACTCATTAAAAGCTTTGACACTGGAAATAAAGTGTTATCTTGCGGCAATGGTGGATCTATGTGCGATGCAATGCACTTTGCCGAGGAACTTACGGGGCGATTTCGTAAAGATCGCAGACCGTTTCCAGCAATAGCAATATGCGATCCTTCACATTTTACCTGTGTTGGTAACGATTATGGTTTTGATGACGTATTTGCGCGCTATATTGTTGCGCATGCTAAAGCCGGTGACTGTTTATTAGCTATAAGCACTAGCGGCACCAGCAAAAATATAATGAAGGCAATTGCAGCGGCTAAGCAGCAAAAAGTGACCGTGATTGGACTAACAGGCAAAGAAAATTCTCTGTTAGATGAACAAGCAGATATTTCTATATGTACGCCGATTGGTGAATTTTCCGATCGAGTACAGGAATTGCATATTAAAGTTATACATACTTTAATTGAATTAGTAGAGCGTGGGTTCTGTCCAGAAAATTATGCTTGATCAGTTGCTGGGGATGCTGGTTTTGGTTCTTCCGGGCATTGCATAGTTGCCACTACATTTCCTTGTTCATCAACTGATTCCAGTTTTACATTAAAGCCCCATACCTTATACAGATGTCTCATCACTTCTGCTGTATCCTTAGGATCTAATGGTCTGGCGTCGCGTAAGATATGACGCAATGTGAGCGAACGATCGCCACGTTTGTCAACATTGTAAATTTGAATGTTAGGTTCAGTCATTGATATATTGTATTGTTGTGCCAATGTTTCGCGGATTTTTTTATAACCAATTTCATCATGAATTTCGGTAACCTCCATTTCTGGTTGGGTAACATCATTCACTATCACAAATAATTTTAAATCGCGTATTACTTTTGGTGACAAGTATTGCGCAATAAAGCTTTCGTCTTTATAATTGCGCATTGCAAAATCAACTGCAGTTAACCAGTCAGTATTCACTAAGTCAGGAAACCATTGTTCATCTTCAGGGGTTGGATCTTCACAAATCCGCTGAATGTCTTGGAATATTGCAAAGCCTAAATTGTATGGATTAATCCCGGCGTATGTTGGATTATCAAAAGGCAGCTGATAAACCACCTCAGTATGATTGTGTAAAAATTCCACCATAAATGCATCATCTACGAGGTGGCGTTCATACATAGTATTAACAATGGTGTAATGCCAAAATGTTGCCCAGCCTTCGTTCATTACCTTTGTTTGACGCTGTGGATAAAAATATTGGGCAATCTTGCGTACAATGCGTATAATCTCCCGCTCCCAGCTTTCGAGTAATGGTGCATTTTTTTCTAAAAAATATAATAGATTTTCTTCGGGCTCTTCAGGGAAGCGAACTTCATGTTTTACAGCATTAACAGGTTCTTGGCTTGGTAGCGTGCGCCATATTTCATTGATTTGCGATTGCAAATATTCAGCGCGACTGGTTTGCCGCGCTTTTTCTTCAGCTAGGCTGAGTTTAGCCGGGCGTCTATACCGATCAACACCATAATTTTTGAGTGAGTGGCATGCGTCTAGCAATTCTTCAACTCTTTCAATGCCATATTGCTCTTCACATTTAGCTATGTAATTTTTAGCAAAAACTAAATAATCAATAATTGAATCTGCGTCAGTCCATGCTTTATACAAATAATTATTTTTAAAAAATGAATTATGGCCATAACATGCATGTGCGAGGATCATGACTTGAAGCGTCAATGTATTCTCCTCCATCATATAAGAAATGCATGGATCAGAATTAATTACTAATTCATAAGCAAGACCCATTAGGCCGCGTTTATAATTCTTTTCAACATTTAGAAATTGCTTGCCATAAGACCAGTGGTGATACCCAATAGGCATTCCGACTGCAGAATAGGCATCCATCATTTGTTCAGCAGAAATTAATTCAACTTGGTTAGGGTAGGTATCTAGTTTGAATTCGATGGCAATATCTTTGATGATTTTGTCATAATGCTCTAAAGTTTCAAACGTCCATTCAGAGCCGGCAGAGTTTGGCAGATGCTTCTTTTTTACCTTGTGCTTGAGTGTTTTTTCGTGCTCTGTCATTGTACTTCCTTGGCGGCAGGTGCTACCTGACGTTTAAACAACTCTCTAAACACAGGATATATTTCTTTCATGTTCGTCATGTGCTGCATTACAAAATTGGGAAACGCCGCATGCACTAGCTCGTATTCATCCCATAAGCTTTGATGATTGCGTGGCATAATTTCTACATAAGCAAAGTATTGCACAAATGGCATAATGCGGTGCATTAACACTTCTTTACAATGTGGAGAATCGTTATTCCAATTGTCACCATCCGAAGCTTGTGCCCCGTAAATATTCCATTCATTGGTCGGATAGCGATCGTGCATGATATCTGCCATCATTTCTAGTGCGCTAGACACTACAGTGCCACCGGTTTCGCGTGAAAAGAAAAAGTCTTGCTCATTTACTTCTTTAGCAGAAGTGTGATGC
>DATIHV010000249.1:0-2143 GCA_035480295.1 Gammaproteobacteria bacterium | reverse complement strand
TAGCAAACAGTGATCTTTTGTACGTTTTCTGCACCAAATGGTTAAGTAAGTTTTTTAGTCTTTTTACGCTCATTATACCAAATAGAGCCCGCTAAGGAGCAACATGAAAAGCGTTTATATTCAAACCCATGGCTGTCAAATGAATGAATATGATTCATCGCGTATGTTTGATTTGCTCAAAGCCCATGGCATAGAAAAAACTGATACACCAGATCAAGCTGATGTTTTGTTGTTAAACACCTGCTCCATACGTGAAAAAGCGCAAGAAAAAGTATTTTCTGAATTAGGCCGCTGGCGCACATTTAAAGACAAACGTCCAGAAGTAGTTATTGGCGTGGGTGGTTGTGTAGCAAGCCAAGAAGGCGCAGCTATACGCGAACGAGCTCCATATGTGGATCTAGTGTTTGGCCCACAAACTTTGCATCGTCTGCCAAACATGCTGCGCAGTTTAAAACGCGATAATAAACCACAAATCGACGTGTCTTTTCCAGAAATTGAAAAGTTTGATTCTCTGCCTGCCCCACGCGCTGAGGGACCCGTAGCCTACGTGTCAATCATGGAAGGATGCAGTAAATACTGTAGTTTTTGTATTGTGTCATATACGCGTGGCGAAGAAATCAATCGCCCGTTTGATGACGTGTTACACGAAGTAGCGCATTTAGCCGAGCAAGGCGTAAAAGAAGTTACGTTATTAGGCCAAAACGTCAACGCTTATCGCGGGCCAATGCATGATGGCGAAAACGCCGATTTGGCGCGCCTAATCAATTATATTGCTGAAATCGATGGTATTGAACGCATCCGTTTTACCACCTCGCATCCAATGGAATTTTCTGATGCTTTAATTCAAGCGTATGCTGACATTCCAAAACTGGCGAATCATTTGCATTTACCGGTCCAAAGTGGCTCAGATCAGGTTTTAAATCGCATGAAGCGCGGTTATACGGCTATAGAATATAAATCGAAGATACGCCGTTTGCGTGCGGTACGGCCCGATATAGCAATTACCTCGGATTTTATCGTGGGATTTCCCGGCGAAACTGAAGCCGACTTTGCAGCAACTATGTCATTAGTTGAAAGCGTAGGTTTTGATCAATCCTTTAGTTTTATTTACAGCCAACGTCCTGGTACACCGGCTGCATATCTAGAGGATGACATAAGCCCTGAAATTAAAAAACAACGTCTACACATCTTACAAACGCGTTTAACGCAACAAGCTACCGCCATTAGCGAAAGCATGCTGCACTCAACGCAAACTGTGCTCGTTACCGGAACTTCGAAGCGTGATGCATCTATGTTAAGCGGCCGCACCGATAATAATCGCGTCGTAAATTTTCCCGGACCGTCTATGCTGATTGGTCAATTGCGTGACGTGACTATAACCGGAGTTAAAGCGAACACCTTAGTTGGCGAATTGTGCGTTTAGCATTATGCTTAATTGAGAGATTAGTTTTTAGTGTAAGCATATTTGAAAACACAGACATATTCGTGTGACATCACACTAACACCATTCGATAATAGGCGTTTGCTTAGTCTTTGCGGTAGATTTGACGAACATCTACGTCAGCTAGAGCAGCGTTTAGACGTAGATCTAATTATACGTGGCAATGTTATTCATATTTCCGGCTCGAAGAAAAACATTGAAAATGCAGCTCGTGCATTGCAAGGATTGTATGAGCAAACCGACCGCCATGAATTAACTCCAGAAGAAATTCATTTATATATCCAACAGGTAACAACACATATGGACACAGTTGATAAATCAGCCCAGCAAAGCTCAGAAGACGTGGTACATATCAAAACGCCACTATTGTCAATCACTCCACGCACTAAAAATCAACGTGATTACATAAGACAAATCCTGAAAAATCCAGTTAATTTTGGTATTGGCCCTGCTGGTACAGGTAAAACTTTTTTGGCGGTAGCTTGCGCCGTAGCTGCATTGGAGCAAAAGAAGGTGCGCCGCATTATACTTGTGCGTCCAGTGGTTGAAGCAGGTGAGCGGCTAGGGTTCCTTCCAGGCGATTTAGCACAAAAAATTGACCCATATTTACGTCCATTATATGATGCATTTCAAGAAATGTATGATTTTGATAAAGTTGCCAAATTGCTTGAACAGCAAATTATAGAAATTGCGCCATTAGCA
>DATIHV010000248.1:0-1647 GCA_035480295.1 Gammaproteobacteria bacterium | reverse complement strand
ATCCTAAAAAACCACTATAGAAACTTTGCCGAAGTTAAAGACTATTGCCATTATTCAGCGAACCCTATTGGCCGCTTGTTACTGCATTTGGCCGGGCAAGCTAGCCCGGAAAATCTGTTGTTATCCGACGCACTATGCACCGGATTACAGTTAATAAATTTTACGCAAGATATAGAAATCGATTTAGTACAGCAAAATCGCTGTTACATCCCGTTAGATGAATTGGCAGCATTTGGTGTAGATTTGGCGGATATTCAACAACGTAAAACCACACAGCAATACATTGCTTTAGTGCAAAAGCAAATTGCGCGCGCGAAAGAATTATATTTGCGCGGTATGCAGTTAGGCGACAATTTGCCTGGTTTTTTTGGGTTAGAAATTCGTTTTATTATGGTTTGTGGCTACACAATATTAGAGCGTCTATTACATCGCTCCGACATATGGCAAAAACCAGTTTTATCCAAGCCCGACATGCTGTTTTTGCTTTTAAAAACATTGTGCAAACAACCACATGCGCGTAGCGGCGGTGAACCCGCGTTAGGTAAACTATGACGTCGGCGCAAGAATATTGCCAAAACAAAGCTGCCGCAAGCGGCTCTAGCTTTTACTACAGTTTTTTGTTCTTACCACCGGAGCAACGCGCGGCAATTACCGCAGTTTATGCGTTTTGTAGAGAAATTGATGACGTGGTAGATGAATGCTCTGACACCACGGTGGCAAGCACTAAATTAAAATGGTGGGCCAGCGAAATCGATAGAGTATTCTTAGGCCAACCGCAACACCCTGTAGGCGTTGCTTTGCACCAAGCACTACAGAAGTTCCCGCTGCAACGCATTTGGTTTGATCAAATAATGCAAGGCATGACCATGGATTTGCATTATCAAGGCTATCAGACCTATGAAGATCTGAACTTGTATTGCCATTGCGTAGCAAGTACTGTTGGTATGCTCGCAGCTACGATTTTTGGTTATAAAAATCCTTCTACGCTGGAATATGCCAAACAATTAGGCATGGCATTTCAAATGATCAATATAGTGCGCGACATTGGCGAAGATGCGCGCCGTGGACGTATTTATATCCCCGAAGAAGAATTGGCCGCCTTTGGCATTAGCCCAGCAGATATTTTGCAAGCAAAAAACAGCAAAAGTGATAAACTCCATGCTCTGCTCGCCAAACAGGCACAACTAGCACGCGACTATTACGCGAGCGCCTTAAGCTTGCTTGCACCGGAAGATCGCGCCAGCCAACGCAGCGGTCTAATCATGGCAAAAATTTATTTCACAATTTTATCTGAAATTGAACGCGCCAACTTCGCCGTATTAAAACATAAAATTTCCATCACCCCTATACGCAAGCTATGGATTGCCTGGCGCAGTTGGCATGCTGAAAAGAAATTATGTCATCAATTATAATTGTGGGCGCAGGTTGGGCAGGTTTAAGCTGTGCCTATGAGCTCACTAAATCCGGACACAAAGTCACGGTAATCGAAGCAGCGCCGCAAATTGGTGGTCGTGCTAGGGCCGTGCAGTTTAATGATCAAGTCGTCGATAATGGCCAGCATATTGCGCTAGGCGCCTATAACACTATGCGCGGGTTAATGCATGAATTAAACCTAGATCCGCACAAATTGTTTAAAATATTGCCCAT
>DATIHV010000247.1:0-4989 GCA_035480295.1 Gammaproteobacteria bacterium | reverse complement strand
GCAAATTCGCAAACTTTGATTATGACTAAATTTACCCCAGAATTTCCGATCAAGGGAGAATTCGCTTATCAACACTCAGGATTGGTTGATACTATAAACAATGATGATAGACCCAGCACTGGACTAAATAAATATGGATTACGCTCTTTGATCGATGGTAATGCAGTAAAAGAAGCTGCGGTGGTTATTAAGAAGGTTGCTGAATTGAAAAGGCCAGGATTCTAGTACCTTTCTAGAATAATTCACGTCGATGCTCGGCGCGTGCTTTTCCTACCACATGATCGCGAATTTCAGGATTTCTTAATTTCTTTTGACTATTCATACTAGCTAAATCCTTCTTGCTTACTTATAAAATATAAGTTATACTTTATGTATGAATTACAAATAAAACGCCAAGCTAAAAAGAAACTTGTCTCCATCCCTCCACGTATGCGTGAGAGGATCATTCTAAAGCTTGATGAATTAGCCGAGGATCCAGATAGTCCTAACTTAGATATTAAGAAATTAATTAATGAGCCAGGATATAGATTACGGGTTGGCGCTTGGAGAGTAATCTTTGAACGAGTTGAATCTCTACAAATAATAGCGATAGAAAAAGTCGGTGCCAGGGGGGATGTTTATAAATGAATCTACAAACCATAAAGCTAAATGGACGTGAATTCGTATTGATCCCTGCTAATCGCTATAAAGCGCATAAAAACTTAATTGATGAGCTAGTAGCAGATCCTGAACCTGGCGATGAATATGTGCCCTTCGTACCAGAGGACTATTTCAAAAACCCCGTCGCTTTAGAAAGAATTAAACGGCGCGTAACACAAAAACAATTGGCTAAGTTACTAGATTGCTCGCAATCATATATCAGCCAATTAGAAGCAAAACAAAACGTGCCAAAAGCAGTCATGGCTAAAGTTATGCAGGTTTTAAAGAAATACCCTGATCGCTGGAGTAAGCGCTAATCCACCGTTACCAACGTAGGCACCAGCTTACGCCGCGCCACACGCGCTTGTTCCTGCCGTACCACCCAGCGCGCAGCTATAAAAAAGCCTAGCAAAACAGTGCTTAACCCTAAAATCCATGCCCAAGAATTAAAAGTCGCTACTTGATAAAACAAGGCAGCGATTAGATAAGCTAAACCGGTAGACCAAACTACTGAAAATAACGCCCACTTAAAATTCAGCTCTTTACTAATCACTGCCACAACAGACACACATGGAAAATATAACAAGGTAAATAACAGATACGCATACGCAGGAATTGTACCACCAAAACTCTGCACCATTGCTGCATCACTAGCATAAAATGCATTTAGTGTACCAACCACGGCTTCTTTAGCAATCAAGCCCGTCACCAGGCCTACAGTGGCTGGCCAGTTTTGCGCACTGATCCCAATAGGTGCGAACATTGGAGTTAAAAATTGGCCAATATTTGCCAATATATCATTCCCAACACCGTTAATTACTACACATAACCCAACAATTAAAATCCCTGCTTTAAACAAAAAGCTTTTTAAGCGTGTCCAAGCTTGGCGCAATAAACCACTTAGCATGGGCCAGCGATAATCAGGCATTTCCATCAATGCCATTGACTCTTCTTGCTGCCCCACATTATTACGCAAAGCCAAGGCAGTTAACATGGCAACCGCAATGCCGATCAAATACAAGCTAAAAATCACATTTTGCCCACCAACGGGAAAAAACGCCGCCACAAAAATCGCGTAAATTGCCAAGCGTGCACTACAGGACATAAACGGCGTCATCATGATCATTAAGATCCGTTCACGCTGGCTATTTAAAGTCCGCGCACCCATCACCGCCGGCACATTGCAACCAAACCCCACAATCATTGGCACAAAAGCTTTACCAGAAAGACCTAAATAACGCATTAAGCGATCGACTATAAACGCCGCGCGCGTCATATAACCGGTAGTTTCAAGTATTCCTAAACAAATAAACATCGAAGCTAAAACCGGGGTAAAAGTTAAAGTAATACTTATACCTCGACCCAAACCTTCACTTAATAAATTACTCAACCACGGCGCTGCCCCAATCGCAGACAACATACTTTGCAAGCCACCTACAAATACCTGCTCGGAAAAGCGCTCGCACCACTCTTGCGCATAACCACCAATGTTAATGGCCAAGGTAAACATTAAATACATCACGCCTAAGAATACCGCCGGACCAAAAATTTTGTGCAGCACGATATTATCTACGTAATCAGTAAACTTCTTTTTTACATCCTGTTTGCTGGTCGTAATTTGTAAAATTTGCTTGATTACATTACGTCTAAATTGCGCGATTTGTACATCTTCTGTAATCTCAGCTGGCAATATTTTTGCTGGATGTTGTAACGCAAATTTATTTGGCTCTATTTCACCACGTAATGCACTTTGTAGCTCTGCAATTCCCATGCCGGTTTTAGCAATAACTGGTACTACCGGGCACCCCAACTCTGTAGCCAAAGCTGCGGCATTAATACTAATGCCCGCGCTTTGCGCCAAATCCATACAATTTAGCACCACTACAACTGGCACCCCCAGTTCTAATAATTGCAAAGTTAAATATAAATCACGATTCAAATGCGCTGCATCAAGCACGTTTAAATAAACTATGTTTTTAGAAACTGCTACATATTCACAGGTAATTTTTTCATCTAACGCCATATCTGGCGTATTAATTAATGAATAGCATCCGGGTAAATCAATGATGTGTACAGCGTTTCGTGTGAATGGATCTACATATTCACCATGATGTTGTTCAACTGTAACTCCAGGCCAGTTACCTACGCGTTGATTGGCCCCAGTTAAGCGGTTAAACAAAGTGGTTTTACCACAATTTGGATTACCGATTAATGCGATTGACTTTGACATAATTAGCTTCGGTTTTTCTAATGCTTAATAAAATATCGCCCTCTAAGCGGATCTGCAATGGACAGCCTAGAGGAGCTATGCGTTCTATGGTAATTTCTGCACCTGGGATTAACCCACAGGCGAAAAGCTTTTGCCTATCTGCGGCACCTGATACGTCGACGCGCAAGACTTGCGCCTTTTCATGAAGTTTTAAATCTGACAAACTTTGCATAATGTTAATCTAAATGAGAATTATTATCATTCTGAACCATGGGGCCTAATCAGTCAATGTGTTAGCTTCAATAACTTGCTGCAGATCGATCAGCTTGCCATGGAAGAAATGCCCCGTTTCTGGCAGCCGAACTAGCGTTTTATGCGCTTTGAGGCCGTCAAACCACGTATAAACCGATTCTGGGATTACAACCTCGTCATCTTCACCCTGGATTACTAACCACGGACAGAGGACGGTAGGTAGCGTTTTATATGGCATACGATCTACCGCCGGAGCTATAGAAATTAACTGCTCGCAAGCAACCTTGGTCGCAACCTCGGCAGCAATATATGCTCCAAACGAAAAACCGGCTAGCCATAATTTTGCCTGTGGCCATTGTTGATGTACCCACTGCACTATCGCCATGCAATCCGCAACCTCGCCAGATATAGCGCCATATTCGCCAACACTCTGTCCTACGCCGCGATAATTAAATCGTACAGCGACCATGCCCATAGCATTAAACGTCTTGGCCACAGTAGTTACGACTTTGTTTTGCATGGTGCCTTCTTGCAAAGGATTAGGATGACAAATTATTCCTACACGCGTGATTGGCGTATTAACAGTTTGAATCACTGCTTCTAATTTACCCACTGGACCAGCAATAAAGATCTCTTGCTTGTGCATAACTTCATCTTAGTTTTGGATGGCAAATAATAGCATGTAGCGAAAATTTTGGTTGATCTAATTTTTAAAATCTATAATAATACTGTTGTTATATACAGGAGTGTTTAAAAATGGAAAAGCAATATATACTGTCATCAACCAGACTTGCTACGCCTCTTAACAATGCGCACCGCAGCGGGTTATTTGTAAGACCTGCTATGCCTCATGACGATGAGTACCATAGCGGGTCTTTTTATTTAAAGCATAAAATCGTAAACTTCTCCCCAACTTCTTTACATAGTTACAAAGTTTACTGCGGGCTATTGCATTTAATATTAGGCACTGCTATATTATGCATAACCAAGCCTGCTACGCCTCTTAACAATGCGCACCTCAGTGGGCTGTTTGAATCCAGACCCGCTACGCCTCTTAACAATGCGCACCGCAGCGGGTTATTTTTTTATGGATAAGCAAAAATTTCTCAAGCCTCCCATTGACGTTCTGCAGCAAATCGATTTGTTAAAACAACGTAATCTGAGTGTTCATAACTTGCCTTTTTTAAAGCACAGTTTATCAACTGTCGGTTATTATCGTTTAACAGGCTATTGCAAAATTTTTCAAGATGATGATCATATCTTTAAACCTAATACCACTTTCCAACACATTTGGGAATTATATTCATTTGATCAAGAATTACGAATACTAGTTATTAACGCAATTGCCAAAATTGAAGTCGCTCTTCGAGCATCAATAACAAATGTCATGAGCATGCAATTTGACTCGCATTGGTATTTAAATAGCAAGTTGTTCAAAAATGAATATTTGCACAATCTATTGATGCAGAAAATAATAAAAATTTGCCAAGAGCCAAAGGAAGTTTTTTTACTTCATTATTTTGAGAAATATGTTGATGAATATCCACCATCATGGATGATTTTTGAATGTATCTCTTTCGGAACATTATCAAAAGCATTTCGCAGTTTGCGAAATATGCAACATAAAAGAAAAATTTCTGAAGTCTTTGGCTATCACTCGACTTTAATCGAATCATGGCTTGAATCACTTTGTTATAATCGTAATTTATGCGCACATCATTCAAGATTATGGAACAGATGGTTCACCATGACGCCACAAATTCCACACAAACTCTCTACATTTACAAAATTTAACACTAGGATTGCTAATAAATTTTACGCCCAAGCTCTAATAATCACCCTGCTGCTAAAAAACATCTGTCCCGACTACAACTGGAGTCAAGAACTAC
>DATIHV010000246.1:0-23966 GCA_035480295.1 Gammaproteobacteria bacterium | reverse complement strand
CATTAGGCTCAGCTGTGTTGAATGTAACTCATGCCAGTGGTTTGGTAATTCAGCAGTAAAAATCTTTTATGTCACTATGTCTCGACGCGCGCAACGCGCGTCGAGAGATTCTTTAGCTTCATTCAGAGTGGGAGCAACAGTGTGGGGAATTGCTTCTAGGCGTAAAGTTTCACGTTAAACAACAAACGCGTATAATTTGCAGTGCCCTCTATATTAGACGGCTTAAGTGGTCTAGCTACAATAAAGTCTAAATTTAAATGTTTGAGCAAATTGCTTCTGTAACCAACGCCTGCAGACGCTCCAGATTGAGCTGTAGGTTGTACATTATTGATATCCCATACATAACCAAAGTCAAAAAAAGCAAATAGTTGTGACACAAATTTATATTTTGGCATGCGCAAGGCTCTATATTGCAATTCAATTAGGCCGTCGACGCCGCGATCTCCGGCAAACTCGGCTGGATCATAGCCTGCACCAAATGGTAGACCACCATACACAAATGTTTCAGAAGATGGCACGGTATTGAAAGCGTACTGCGCTTTGACGGCAAGAACAGAGCTAAATTTACTTGAAAAACTGTGGGTGCTAGATGCATACAAATCAATTTTAGTAAAATCAATATTTTCACCAACCCGTGACGGTGGGTTGCCCTGTGCATCGAAAATGTTTAACCCTTGTGATACAGTTAATAATAGTGAATTATACGTCGCTGCGCTTTGCAAATAACTATATTGCACGTAGGCATTTACTGATCGAATATTATCTTTAAATAAAGTCTCACCGCCGAATGTCGTATTTGAATTTAGAAATTTAAACCCAGCGCCTACGTATAAATTTTTATTATGCGAACGGATCCAAGCATATTCAGCGCTAGCAGTGGCAGTGAACGCCGAACCGGGAATTACTAACCCACCCAAACCAATGGTACCCATATCAGGATCAGTTTTAATATCGCTGACTGCTAAACGCATGCCCAAACCGCGACTATTTAATTGCTGGCGGTGTGTAAAAGATGCATAGCGCATGCGATCTGCATCACTACTGAGAATGCCATTAATAGAGGTTTCACTGGCAAGGAGTAGATTATCGACATAAACATTTGCTATATATTGAAACCTGCCTAAAACTTTAGAGTTATAATCATTATACGCAATAGAACAGCCGTAATTTTTTTCTTCCACAATAAAGGTTAAATCTGCGGCGCGAGCAAATTCTTGCGAACGTGTAAGAACTGCTCGCACTTTAACCCCGGGTATGTCATCCGCCAAAAATGAGTAACGTTCTAAAGTGTCTATATGCAAAGGCACCTTGCGTGCAATATGTTCACCATATTTCTGCAGCAAAGCACAGACGTTGGCGCGGTTACAGCCGGTGACTGATACTTTATTTACAAATCCTTCGATAATTTTGATTTTAACAATACCGTCTTGATTGATTTCTTGCGGAGGTATAATTGCTTGGGTTAACACATAGCCAGCATTGCGGTAATAGTCGGTGATCTTTTGCGCGATGAGTTCTAGATCGGCAAGTGATACATCGGTATTTAGCTTGTCCGCATATAATTTAGATAGTTCTTTTGTAGAAAAAACGGTATTTCCTACCAGTACAATTTTTTTTAGTTTAAACTTTATGTTTACACTGGCATCATTTTTGCTGGGAGCTGCTGGCTTAGTTTGGATATTTACCACATTTGGTGGTTGATGCACTTCTTTGTCCAGCTCATTCTGCGTAGACAAATCTACGGCTGTTTTACCTGGATCATATCGTTCCACAGTATTTTGTAGATTGGGCATATCAGCCGCATTTGCACAGGTGGCAAATACTGATATAAACACAGCTAATAATATACCTGCAAATTTTGGCAACAAATCACTCCGTTTAAATAAACAGCATCTAATTTCAATATAGCAACTTAATAAACTAACTCATTATAAGTGTGCTGACGATATATACAGATCAAGTGCAAATAATTGTAACATTCAGTAAATTCAGTTGTCTATTATTACATAGAGGTTAATATAAAGAGGTGTATATGCCTTGGCTCAATAATTTGGTGCATAGATTTACGCATAAAGATGTGGATGTTGCTGCAATTCAAGGCAAGATAGAGCTGCATTCTGCAACGAATGATGATCTTTTAGATTATGTGACTGATATTGAGCATCGCACCAAACAGATGGTGCAAGATTTACAAAGTATCTATAAAAAGTACGAGATATCTTTTACTGGTTTCAGATCACTGGAAATGGCATGCGATTTCTTGCGTTCTAGCATTAAGAATGGCAAAGAAGAAGTGTACAACAATCTGATTAAAATTGAACCAATGGTAACTAGTGAACAGCAACGACATGTTGCGTTAATTAGTATGGCCGTGACATCAAACGGTAAACGTGTGTTGGATCAAATTAAACAAGATCCGGAAAGCAAGCAAAAGTTTGTAGGCGTTTTTGGTGAGAGAGATGCATCTGGTCAAATGAAGGGTGATGGTGCATATCAAAGATTGGCGTCAGAAATACACAAATTATCAGAATATATACTATTACAAAAAAATAAAATCTACCACTAGGGCCTGTAAAATTCTACTATGCTGAACATAAATCGTCAGTACCTAGGATATAACGCGATCGCTAGCAGTAAAATCTTGCAGAAAACTCTTCAAACGTTCACGCGCAAAACTCAATTCAGCAGTAGCATCTGTGCTAATAGTGATTACACTGGCTGTGGTACCTTTTGTTGACGACAAAGTATAAAAGTGTTTAAGTGCTTGGGCTACAGTATCGCTATTAGTAAAATGCCCGTTAACATAGTTAATTTTCCACAATATTTTATACTTATTCTTATCATTATGCAGAACAGTTTCTTGAATTGGTAACTTTTGCTGTGATAATTTCACAGTTTTATTTGCTGCTTTAATTTTTGCCCAAGAGGATCCTATTTTTTGATCTGCTTGTGCAATTGTTACATGTACTTGCTCGGATGCTTTGTTAAATTTAGCTTGCAATATGTGATTGCTGTTACGTTCTATAATTTGTCCTTGCCACGCTGCAAGCTTATTTGGCATTGTAAATAAAGCGATTTGCTGCGCATTGTTGTGTGCAAGCAAATGCTGTGCAACAAATGGCATAAGCAATAACATGGTGCCACCAAAAATTAATGGCTGCCATACTTTTTGTTGTTGCGTAAAATGATTGTTACGCCAATCAATATTGTCTTGTCTAGGTATAAATCCCTTTTTGTCACTGATAAAAATGCCTAGGATGAATGCATGCAGTAAACCGACTGCAGTTAAACACCAGCCAACCACAGTGATATGATTAGAAATAATATTGCTATTCGAAAACATAGTGCTGAGTAAAATATAACTGTATAAGGCAAGCCACAAAATTACTAAAGGCATAAATATGCAGCTGCATAGCATGGTAATTAACACGCGCGCGTTTTTTGCGCGGAGCATGGCAAAACACGCGCCACAGGCCGCATAGCTTAAGACATGTTTCATGCCACTTAAGTATGCCGCCATGTCATATGTGTAGTTATTAACGACAATCTGATGCCCCTCCCAATAGACTGCTTGCTTACCCAGCATGAATGCTTGCATCAGTAGCCATGCAAAGCCATGTTGTATGTAATTATTTAAGCTAGCCCCCACGGGCAGCAAAAATAACAAGCACGCCAGCGGCATATAGAGCGTCGTAGTAACTTTTTTGCCACAAGTGGTGAAAATTATGGCAATCAAAATGCTGAGAATTGCGAGTTGGCAGAGCAAATCAAGATTCACAATAGTTGCCAAGAGCCACGCGAACGCACCAAGTAAGATGCAGAGTAGACCATATGCATTGTACCCGAGTCCGCCTCGTTTAAGATTGGCACTCTGATGATGCATTAAAATCAGGAGAATGGGGATGGCTAAAAAACCTTGATAATCATAGCTACTGTGCACGTAAGCATGGCATGCCGCAGCAATGGTTGGCCAAAATGCATAAGCCCAAAGCGTGATCAATCCTAAACAGGCTGTTTTAGCATTAAATACTGTAAGACGTCCTGTTCGGTTCATTCCTTGATCCTGGTAAATGTGCGGCGCTTATATAAGTTTAGGATATTAATTCAGAAGTGTATGTTGCTACGGTCATTGTGTCGGACCAATAATTACTTGGCCAGCCGGCTTTATTTTTTAGGTGGATAACAAAATCGGTAGCGTTTGGTAATTGTTCCCAAACTGAGGGTAAGAATGTTGCTTGATGGCCTTTATCAGATAATATCAGGCCGTCTATTCCGGGGCGTAGTTTCTGTAGCAGATCGGCCTCAGAAGCTACATGTAGTGGCTCAGGTTTGCTTAACACGGAAATATCAAGGGTCAGATCGGGTACTTCAGCTGCTGCAACTGGCGCAAAGCGCGGGTCCTTAAAGGCTGCATTAAATGCGTTTTGTACAACGTCAGCAACTAATGGATTGAATGCCATTAATGAGCCTATGCAGCCACGCAACTGTCCATTGAGATGTAATGTTACAAAACATGCGCGTGTTTGTAATAAATGCTCGGTGTAAGTGCTTAAGTTTAATGGCATTGGAGTGTGATGAATAATGCCATACGCTATACTTTCGCGCGCAAGTCGCAATAAACTGTCTTTTTCTTGAGCGTTATATTCTGCCATATTACTGATCCTCAGATAAAATGATATGCTCCATAACCCACCACGCGGCTCTTGTCGCCAGCAGTATCACCTGAATTTCTTAGATCTAATACTTGAGCATGTAGATTCATATTACTTGCTGCAAGCAGCAAGCCTTTTACCGGTAAACGACCGCATGCTTGATTATCCGCAATCGCATTTGGATCCAAGTTTAAAATAGCTTGTGTAGTGGCCTGATCTAGTTTTTGTGCAGTTGCATAATCATAATAATGGCTTAAATCAGAGCTAATAACAATTAGTGTTTCAGGACCGCCCCATAAATGCTGTAATAAATTTGCTACATCAGCAGGATTAGCATCGCCTACTACGCATGGAACTAAGGAAAAATCAGATAAAATAGTTTGTAAAAATGGTAATTGTACTTCCAAACAATGCTCCATGTCATATGCATGTTCAAAAACTTTTACACCTGGCAATGTTACAACAGAAGCTATGCTGGGCGCATCTACAGGCACCAGTCCCAACGGCGTTGCAAAATTTTCAACCTGTGTTACTGCGATGCCAAGAAAACCTACACGGTGCGCAGGACCTAAAAGCACAACACGTTTTATGGTATCTTTATGTGGCAATAATGTTTTATAAATGCTTGCGGCGATGGGCCCGGAATATATATAGCCGGCATGTGGGGCGATTATCGCTTTAGGAGCAGGTACCTGTTTGTTAGGTGCAGCATCAAGCAAATTCTTTACATTGGCCGCCAATACGCTTGGGTCTGATGGATAAAATAAACCAGCGACGTTAGGTTGTCTGACAGATTCCATAAACTACCCCCTATGCATACTATAATAATATAGTTTACTTGACAGGGAGTATGATTGTATATGCAAAATATACCTGAGTTTAACGACAAATTTCCTACAAAATATTGGCACAAGCTGGAAGATGGCCGTATTCAGTGCGATGCGTGTCCGCGTGCGTGTAAATTAAAAAACGGTCAACGTGGATTATGTTTTGTACGCGCCTGCGAAGATGATCAAATAGTGTCAACAACTTATGGTCGTTCTAGTGGTTATTGTATTGATCCAATTGAAAAAAAACCCTTAAATCATTTTTTGCCTGGTACTCCAGTTTTATCATTTGGTACAGCAGGTTGTAATTCAGCGTGTAAGTTTTGTCAAAATTGGGATATCAGTAAATCCCGCGAATTAGATACATTAATGGACCAAGCATCACCAGATAGAATTGCATTTGCAGCACAACATTTAAACTGTAAAAGTGTGGCTTTTACTTATAATGATCCAGTGGTTTTTATTGAATATGCGATTGATACTGCAATTGCTTGCCATAAATTAGGGATTAAGGCCGTAGCTGTAACTGCCGGGTATCAAACTCCTGCTGCGCGTAAAGAAATGTATCAATATATGGATGCAGCAAATGTGGATTTAAAAGGTTTTACAGAAGATTTTTATTATAAGGTTACGGGCACGCATTTAAAAGATATTTTAGATACACTTACATATTTAAAACATAAAACAAAAGTTTGGTTTGAAATTACGACGCTGTTAATTCCGGGAGAAAATGATAAACCTGAAGAAATTGACGCCGAAACTAAATGGATCTATCAAAATTTAGGGCCAGATGTTCCGCTACATTTTACCGCCTTTCATCCTGACTACAAGATGATGGACAAACCAGTTACTCCTGCATCTACGTTGATAATGGCTCGTGAAATTGGCTTAAATAATGGTTTACATTACGTATATACGGGTAACATACATGATCCAGAAGGCGGCACTACCTATTGTCAAGGTTGTAAAAAAGCGGTAGTTGTTCGTGATTGGTACAATATTCTGTCATATGACTTAAGCAACGACGGCAAATGCAAATTTTGTGGCACCCAATGCCCCGGTGTTTTTGAAGGCGAACATGGCACATGGGGCTCAAAACGCGTCCCAGTCCGTTTGCACCAAGTGACTTAAAATAGTACACTTAGCTAATGAATTTAATCCGAATGCTTCCAATGGTTTTTTGGGTTTGTGCATTTAGCTGTTCGGCTAAAGATACAAAGGATTTAATTCATTACAAAGTTTACAATCCCACCGAATCATCCGTAATTCACGTACTTACCGTAGATCCTAAGCAAGTAAAAATTGTTGCGATGCGCGCGCAAGATATAGGCGAAAGTCTTGTCACTGTAAGTAATTTAGCGCAAAAAAATGAAGCGTTAGCAGCCATTAATGGCGGTTATTTCAGGATCGATCCACAAACAACTGGCTATGGTGTTCCTGCTGGCGTATTGAAGATAAATAATATTTGGCACGGCATAGCATATAAAACGCGCGGCGCAATTGCGTGGGAACCGAGTAGCGGCAAAGCCTTGATCGATGTAATACAAACGCAAAGCCAATTATTACTGCAAAATAAACCATGGCCGATTAATGCCATGAATAAATTAGTGCCGGGCAATCAAACTACATTATTATCTGATAGCTACAAAGATCCAATACGCCTAGTAAATAGCGTAGGAATTTTAATTTTGGATCAACGCGTACTTGGTGTTTACGATACCGGCACAATATCTGTACCAGCAGACGCCTATTTCTACAAGCTTGGCGCCTCATTTCATGCTAAATTTAAAACGCTTCACATTGGTGATGCAGCAATAATCAATATCCAAATCAAACCCAAGCGCGATCCTAAAGCTGCTAAGCAATGGAATAAAATGCCATTTGTGGTTGGTGGCGGGCCGTTGCTAATTATGAAAGGTAAGAAAAACAACGATTTTGCCGTAGAAAAGCTGGATCCAGATTTTATTAATAGTCGGCATGCGCGCACCGCTATTGGCATTTTGCCTGATAAACGCTGGGTATTTGTAGTGGCGGAACGCAGCCTACTCGAAGATATCAACGGCGTTTCGATCCCTGAATTGCGCGATTTTATGCATTCCCTAGGCTGCGAATATGCTGTTAATTTAGACGGGGGCAGCTCCTCGGCCATGTACGTGGAAAATCACAAATATGGCTCTATCATGGATCAGCCTGTTGCAGATGCAGTACTGATTCTGCCGCGCGACTAAGTTGAATAACATTCTAATCTATGAGTTTACTACTTGACTTCACTAGTTAAGTTGTTAAACTAATGTCTTGTTACAAATAATCAGGATATAAGAATTATGTTAACTTCTAAAAAACTTGCTGCTATCGGCTTAGTGTTAACAGCCGCATTGGTACTAAGTGCATGTCACCCTAGGGTTGAACCAAACAGTGATTTAGACAAAGAACTTAGTTGTTCTGAGCTGAGATCAGAAATCGCACGCGTTAAAGAAACTAAAGCTAAAATTGAAAAAAGTCGTGGTTTTTCAGGACGTAACGTTGGACTAGCGATACTTTGGTGGCCAGGTATAGTTATTAATGAAACCACTGGCGAATCTGCTGCAAATGATGCTGATCGCAGATTAGCGCATTTACAACACATCTACGCTAGAAAGCAGTGTTCTAAAGGCAGTGTTAAAGTAGCACAAGCTAAAAAGGAACAAACTAAATCGGCTACGGCATCAAAAGGCTAATTAGCTCGATTTTATGCTCAGTTTAATTCTGCAACAAGGACTGTTGCAGAGTTAACATCTACACAACAATAACCTTGCTTGTCTTTTGCGCTTTTGGGCGTTGATCGTTTGCCACATTCGTACCGGCATAAACAACAATCACCAAAGCATGACAATATAAATACCATATAGAATTAAATAACTCGCCATAAGAGGTAAGTTTAGTAGTCATAGCATTGCTTAACAATAAAGAGTTTATTGCAAATGGCACGGCATAAAGTAAAGAGATATTTAATAATAAACTTATACCAATCTTCTTTACTGTGTTGAGCATGGCTTTGATTGCTGCGATGGGACCTTTGTCCTGATCTATTACATAAGTACACGCAAGCATACCAAATGGAATCAAGAATGTTATGCCAAGCGAAAGCAATCTAGCATAATTTCTTATATCTATATGCAGTGCTATGGAAACCACACTCAATAATAGCAGTAAGACACTTCCGAAGATAAGAGATAGCAATAGTAACATTGGCCAGCGTCGCAATGCTTGTTGGTAGCATATTACAGGACTATATTTAATGCCGCGTGCAAGACCGGCGATCCTGTAAATTATAACTGTCTCGTTTAACAAGCTAAATACTGAAACTAGTAATGCGGCCACACTAGTCATGCTTAGAGTTCCAACATCTGCTGTATTAGTTAAAGTACGGCCAAAAAAGTATGTGCATAAAAAATTAATAATTTGCACAGCAATCACAAAGCCACCATCTATCATAGCTAGCCCAAATGCAGCACGCATGATATCGTTAATCTTAAACTTCAACATTAGTTACAGGCCTCTAGAACGGGTTGGATTTCGTTAGGACGCATGATATGTGCCATTTTGTCTAGCACACTATTGATGAACTTATAACTATCTTCCGAGCCAAACATTTGCGCCAAGTCTACAGCTTGATGAATTACCACTTTGAACGGGACATCAAAACTATATTGAAACTCATACGTTGCTATGCGCAAAATAGTCAACTCAATAGGATCTAACTCTTTAAAAGGTCTATCTACACAGGATGTAATATGCGCATCAATCTCGGCGAGATTTGCTGGAATGGAGTGCAAGAGATGGATGAAATACTCTACATCGTAATTCTTAGGGTTGCGATCCGCCCTGTAGAATTTCTCCACATCTTTAATGTCGCTATTAGCAATTAACCAGCCATATAGGGCTTGCATGGCGTAGCGCCTCGCTCTTTCTCGACCTTTAAACGATTGCATATTCACTGTGTTCATGCGAGTATTCTAACACATCGCGGTCTTTTTGCCTACCTCGCTTAGACGTAGTGCTCTTAGCGGGCTGCCCAGGGAGATATGGGCAGCCGCTAGGAGATTTCGGCACATTACTGGCAAGGAGTCATGCGGGATGATGGACTTTCCTCTTTTTCGTTGCTCTCTTGCTTTGCTGGTTGCGCATGTTTTGGTGTGTTTTTTGTGTCAGAACCGCCTTTAGCTCCTCCAGAAAACACCATTGGCGCAGCTGCGGCAGCAGATTCTGCTTCACTGGTTTTTGCTCCTGTGTTAAAAGGATTGGTACCATTAGTTTTGTAGTCATGAATAAATTTCGGATCAAATAACTTTGGATACAAGGTCATATCGTTATAAACATCCGGAAAATTTGCCTGTAATTGCCAAGGGTTATGAATCGTTGGATCATACAGTGCATACCAAGCAGAGGCCTGTGCCTGTGCAGCAGCAAATTGCTTCATTAAATAAGAATCTTTTCTTCTTAAATGTCCACCTAGTTCAACAAAAAACACTCTATCTGTTTGTACTCCCATAAGGAAAGGACCTTTGGCACCGTTGGCCATGTGTCCTACACCATCGGTATTATCGCCAACATGAGCGCCTTCACGAATTGGTGAATTGCGGTTGTTTACACTAATAATTGGTGCTTTGATACCATCTTTAACAACGTAGCCCGGTACGTGTCCTTCAACCACTATTAAATTTGGATTAGTAGGAAGATCTTCTAGCGCAAGCGCAATAGTCATTAATGCAATAAATGATCTTGGTCCACGCAGAAATTGCGCTTTGAAATCATTGTTAGCAACGAGTTGAAAATTAGGCTTACCGATCATACCGTGAGTCACAGTACATCCGTAGTCATATAGCGAATAAAGCTTCGTTACGAACGGCACAAATGCTGTGGTATTGGAATGTGCTGGATCTGCAAAACGTCTGATATTTCCAGGGGTAATAGGATTGCCTTTAAAGTCAGGGTTGTTAGCTACATTTGGATTGAAAGCGTGCGACAGTAATGCTTTTGCTCCGGCTAAAAACTGCGTGGTGACCGAGAAAATGGTGCCATCTTGACCGGAATGTGGATCAAATACAAAAAAAGGCGGAGCATTACCGAAACGCCAAGTTAAAACCCCACCACAAACTATGGCATGGTTTGGATCACTGGTGTGAACATCATTAGGATAAAATATCGCAGCGTTGTCTGGCATCTCTTTCAAACGAACAGCGGATAAGCTGAGTGCCTGCATCAATGTGTTCAATTTATTTTCTAACGCTGTACTAGGGTTTACATCATAGTCATGTAGTGCTTGTACGAATGCTTGTATATTGTCACTTGTTTCTTTAGTAGGAGGTGCAAATTTTCTGCGTGGATATGCTTGTCCAATAAGTGGTCGCAATGTAGCCACAAACGATTCTTGGGAGACAGGAAATTGTGCAACAAATGGTGGCACAGAAGATTGTTTAACGATTGAGTTGCCAGCAGATTTTTTTGTATCTGGTGTAGCAGGTGATTTGACATGGTTCGCCATAATAACTATTCCCTTAGTTTTGCATAACACAAGGGAATATTAGGATGGTAAATTGATCTGTAAAAATCAGAAAAGTTGTAATGTGCTGGCAAATGCAAAAATGCTGTGGTTAATGTAAAGATTTTCTTGAGTGGCAAACTAAGTTTGCAAAGGCCTGTGAAATATGAGTATTTAACCGATGTGCGATCTGCAGAACAACTTTAAAAAGTAAAACGCTGTGCTCCTACAACAAGGATGTACTACACAGCAATAGGCGATCACTGTTGCCATCAAAGGACTGAAGGCTCGCAAAACTCTCAGCGACGGGCTACCATTCTATTGTACTGAGCGTTTATGCCTGAATGATTACATTGGTTCCTGCTCCGGGCTACGTAGACGCTGAATTTCCGCATTAAACGCTTCCACATCTTCGAAGCGACGATAGACAGATGCAAAGCGCACATATGCTACAGCATCTAGCGATTTTAATTCACTCATGACCCATTCGCCGATCAATTGTGTGGAAATCTCACGTTCGCCGCTGGCGCGTAAGCGTTTCATGATACTTTTGATGATTAGATCTACTTCGTCAGTATTTACCGGGCGCTTTTCTAAAGCACGCAAAATACCGGCTCGTATTTTCTCTTCATTAAACTGCACAAAACTACCATCTTTTTTCAGTACGCGTGGTAAAGAAATTTCGACGGTTTCATAAGTAGTAAATCGCGCGCTGCAGCCTATGCATTCACGTCTGCGTCTGATTTGCTGCGCATCACCGCCTACTGCACGTGAGTCGACGACCTTAGTATCTATCGCTAAACAAAATGGACATTGCACATTACGCTCCTTGATATACCGGAAACTTTTTACATAGCTCTATTACGTTTCGTTTTACGGTCTCTTGGACATTTGCACTTCTGCTTGCATCATTCATAGCAGTAAATACATCACAAATCCAGTTAATAAGCAAATCTATTTCTGGTTCTTTGAAACCACGTGTGGTTACGGCGGCGGTGCCAATGCGAATGCCGCTCGTTATCATTGGTGGGTTTGGATCGTTGGGCACGGAATTTTTGTTTACGGTAATAAACGCATTGCTCAACGCATTATCAGCATCTTTGCCAGTTAAATTTTTGTCTATAAGATCTAATAAAAATAAATGGCAATCAGTACCGTTAGAAACCACTTTGTAACCGCGTTTCATCAATCCGTTAGCAAAATGGCGTGCATTATTTAAAATCTGTTGTTGATAAATTTTAAATTCAGGTGCTGCAGCTTCTTTAAACGCAATTGCCTTAGCAGCGATCACGTGCATTAATGGACCACCTTGCGTACCAGGAAATACTGCAGAATTAAGTTTTTTTGCTAATTCCGGATTGTCGCGCGCCATGATCATGCCACCGCGCGGACCACGCAAAGTCTTATGTGTAGTTGTAGTAGTAACATCGGCAATATTTACAGGCGAAGGGTAGAGTCCAGCACAAATTAATCCAGCAATATGTGCTATATCCGCAACCATATAGGCACCTACTGAATCAGCAATTTCTCTAAACTTTTGCCAATCAGCAACGCGCGAGTATGCAGAAAATCCAGTCATGAGCAGTTTAGGTTTATGCTTAAGGGCTAGATCAGCAACTTGATCATAATCAATTTCGCCGGCGGAATTTAGGCCGTAGGAGATCGAGTTATATATTTTCCCTGAAAAATTCACACCAGAACCATGCGTCAAATGCCCGCCTTGATCCAAACCCATGCCTAAAATCGTATCGCCTGGCTTAATCAGTGCTAAATACGCTGCTGCATTGGCCTGTGATCCAGAATGTGGCTGCACATTTACATACGGTGCATCAAATAACTTTTTAGCCCTGGCGATGGCTAATTCTTCAGCGATATCTACAAATTCGCAGCCGCTATAATAGCGTTTGCCAGGGTAGCCCTCGGCGTATTTATTAGTGAGGATGGAGCCTTGGGCTTCCAAAACGCATGGCGACGCATAGTTTTCTGAGGCGATAAGTTCTACGTGGTCTTCTTCGCGCTTGGACTCCCCGGTTATTGCCGCCCATACCTCTGGATCAAATGTGGCAATGCGATCTTTCTGGTTATACATACACACTCCTTATTGTTAGGGGAGGTTTTTGTCAACCATTCTATCCTACCCCACAAATATCGCAACTATACTGAATTTAATTGGCTAGATAACAAAGCCTGGGGGTTAGTAATAGGTCATGCATCGCTTCACAAAGCAAAAAATCTGGGAGTTTGTGATAGTTGTTACGATTATCCTAATCGTACTGTATAGATTGGCATTGGTTTACGATTTAGTGCCAGTACCATATCAACCAGTATCTATTCTGGCAAGCGGTTATGAATTGATAAAAAAAGATTTACAAGAGGAAGCCGCACAGCCAGGTACGCTTGGGGATTCGGCTAAATGGGCTGTAACACACCTCGATGCGATGGAAAAAACCATGCATGAAAGACAAGCGGTTTATGAGCAGACCCAGGCAGCTGCAGCCAAATGTAAAGAAAACGCTATATTCAGATTTTTCATGAATATGGGAGAAGAAGATAGTACCGTCTGTAGTGAACGTGATTTAATCTTGAAAAACGCCAGTAAAGACATTACTAACAGTTCAAACAAAAATCCCACAAACGCCACAACAAATGCGCCAGCAGCTACAGCAGCACCTGGGGATAATACCGTGGTTACTCCACAAACTGTGCCACCAACCATGGTACCGCAAACCGCACCTACGCCAACTTACCCTATTGAACAGCCAGTAGCCCCAGAATCTGTGCCGCCTACAGTGCCAGAAAGACCTGTTGATAGAGAGCCAGTTTCGGTGACGTCTCCAACCGAAGTGCCTGCACATTAAAATCCCACAGGAACATATTGATCTGCTTCGCGAATAGCGCGATTGTGCATTTCTGTTGCAGGATCGAGGCGATTTAGCAAATTCCAAAAACGTTTAGAATGATTAAGATGTTTAGTATGACAAAGTTCATGCAACATTACATGTTCAGCATGATTGCGCGGAATAAATAATAGCTTGTAATTTAAGCTTATATTTTTATCTGTGGTGCAACTGCCCCATAATGTTTGCTGGGCACGTATTGCAGCCTTGTTATATGGTAAATCATGTTCAACGCTTAATGCATATAACCAAGGCAATAAATGTTCGCGTGCAACTTCTTTTAACCATGCTTGTAGCCAACGATTTGCCAACGCAAGATTATTTACATTGCCATGCAGGATCATAGTATGTGTATCGTTGCCTGGGCGAATTATGGCACGGATATTTTTCGCCAAAGTTTGCTGATATTCGATATTCCAGGTCTGATTAATAGAGTGTAAATTGAAGCGATCAATATACTCCAAAGGGCGAATTTTTAAGGTCGCCAAGTGCTTTTCGATCCAGCCCTTTTTTTGCGCGAGTAATGCAGCAATATCGAAGCTTTTATGCTGCCGGGCGGGAATTACAACCTCCAGCCCCTGGTTAGGAATGACCTTTATATGAGCATGTCTGGCTTTACGGCTGAGGCGCAAGTTATATGCTGGGGGCCAAGTTAATTGTATAGATGTTTCCATAATGATATACTCGTCGCCATTTGAATTTATGCGTTGTTGCAGCCCTCGCTCGCCGCAGTCATGTATTATTTATACACTCCTGCGGACTCGACTCAGGCTGCGCCTAGCCTAAATCCAAATGGCTTAGAGTATTCTACGCAAACTTAATCGCTGTTAGTAGGACTTGAATGACTTTTATATTACGCTTTATTTACACGATATTTATGGTCTTGGCTATACCGCTATTCATCGTACGCTTATTGTGGAAGTCAATTAACTTGAAAGCGTACAGACAGCGTCTTGCAGAACGGCTTGGTTATAACAACAATTTTAGTGTAGCGCCAGGTGGTTTTTTAATCCATGCAGTTTCCGTTGGCGAAGTGGTTTTGACCACGCCTCTAATTAAGGCCTTAAAAACCCAATTTCCTACTTTGCATATCACCCTTACGACTACTACCCCCACTGGCTCGCAACGCGTAACTCAAACTTACGGCGATTCTGTAGCGCATATGTATATGCCATTTGATTTGCCATGGACGATTGAAGCTTTGTATCAAAAAGTACGCCCGTGCTGTTTAATTATTATGGAAACTGAAATTTGGCCGCATTTGATTAACATGGGGCAGCGGCACAATATTCCAGTAGTTATTGCGAATGGCAGAATTTCCGATTCATCGATTAAGCGTTATATATGGGTTAAATATTTTATAGCTAAAGTTTTAAAGCAGGTCACGTTTGTGACTGCGCAATCAAGATTAGATGCAGATCGTTTCATACAGTTAGGTTTGCCAAAAGAAAAGCTGCAAATTACAGGCAATTTGAAATTTGATGCGCAAACAAATGAAGCGCAAACCCAAATTGGCAAACAATGGAAAGCAGATTTGCCTGGGCGCCTGGTATGGGTTGCTGCGAGTACCCATCCCGGCGAAGAAGAGCAAGTTTTACATGCGTTCAAACAAGTACAACATAAATTTCCGCAGTGTTTATTGATTTTGATCCCACGGCATCCAGAGCGGTTCAATGATGTTGCGCAGTTGCTGAACACGCAACAGATCAACTTCATACGCCGCACTGACAATATCCCATGTACCGAGCAAACTGCCGTATTGCTAGGTGACACCATGGGTGAAATGGGGGTGTATTACGCGATGGCTGATATCGCATACGTAGGTGGTAGCCTCGTACCAATTGGTGGTCATAATTTGTTAGAACCAGCTGTACTAGGTTTGCCAAGTTTAACTGGGCCCTATTACAATAATTTTAAAGATATAACATTATTGTTGCAAAAAGCTGCCGCATTGTCCGTGGTACAAAACGCCGACGATCTTGCGCAAGAAGTAATCTCACTATTAGAATCAGCTGAAAAACGTGCCCAACATGGCTCGAATGCATTGCAAGTAGTATTGCAAAACCGTGGTGCTATACAAAAACTATTAAACGTGATTAAAGAACAGACTCACTGTCCAGCATAGTAGAATTTTCACTGTCCTAGTTACTGTCTTTAGGCGGGTACATATCCTTAGGCGGTGGCTGCAACCAGGTATTGACGATTTGAATATCCGAATCCTGAATAATCCCTGCATAACGCTTTAATTTCAGGCTTTCCAAAATATAATTATATTTAGCCTTTTCCAAATCGGTTTGCGCTTGATCCAAATCGCTTTGCGAATTCAACACATCCACGATTGTTCTAGTACCTACTTGGAACGCTGCAGAAGTTGCATCCAAGGCGCTTTTATTGGAAATCACGGATTGTTGTAATGCTTTGACCTGGCTAATTTGCGTCAATACCCCACGATATGCTTGGCGCACATTACTTATAGCAGTGCGCTCGGCTTGAATTTCCTTTTGCTTAGCAGTGTCATATTCGGCTGCTGCTTGTCTGGTTTGAGAAATTACCTTTCCTGAGTTAAATAACGGTAAATTGAGAGTAAGTCCGATGGTGTTTGTATTAGAGATTTCAGGATCAGGCGGCACCGATCTAGAAACGTTTGAGGCACCATTAGCCGTAAGTGTTGGGTAATGTCCTGCTCTTTGTATCGATATATTCTTTTTGGCCGCGGCGATATCATAGCGTTTCGATTGTAAATCATAATTTGTGGTGATAGTTGTTTTAACCCAATAATCTATGTCATCAGGATGTGGCTTATGAAGCGTTATATTGTATTTTAAAATGTTTACGTTTTTAGCCGGAACGCCGGTAATTTCACCCATAATTTCTTGTTGATCATGTAATGCGTTAATAGCAGCAATTTCTTGCGCTATGGCATTATCATATCTAGCTTGTGCCACGTTGACGTCGGTTATGGCAATTACCCCAGCGGTAAATTTTTGTTTAGTTTCTTCCAACTGGCGGGCAAATGCGATGCGCTCTGAACGCGCAAATAATAAATCTTCTAAAGCAGATAGAATCGCAAAATACTGCGTCGCAACGCGCACCATTAAATCTTGGCGGGTATCTTGATACGTGGCAACCGCGGATTTAATTTCGTCATCCGTTTGCCTGTATTGGAACCATGTTTGTAAGTTTATTATTGGCGCAGTCAAGGTAGCACCATACAGCCAAGTATTATAACGCTCCAATAGTGGATTGTTGGTATTCGAATATGTTGAGTTCCACGTAAGGCCAATCAATGGCAACAAGTCTGCGCGAGCTTGTGGACGCAATTCAAGAACTGCTAATTCGTTATCCCAGGCTTGTTGGAGTATGGCATCGGTTTGTAATGCCAGTTCATAGGTAGCTTCTAAGTCTTCAGCATATGTTAAGGAACAAACTAAACTAAGTGTTAGAATGCATAACGTTTTGCTAAAACTCAAAAGTCGCGACATCAGCAATTTCCTTTAATTGTGGTATTACCGTCTCAAACAATCTAACTTGAGACCACTCCTCTTCATTTATTCTAGTAAAGATACAAGCATACATCGCCGGGGCATGCCCAAGGACGGCAAATAAACGACCACCACGTTTGGCGTGGCTACTAAATACTTTAGGCAAGTAAGGTACCGACCCAGTTAGGACAATGACATCAAACCCCTTGTTGCCTTGTAGTACTTTGGTTGCTGTGCCGGTGATGATCTCGTAGTTTGTTAAAGCCAATGCCGCGAGTTTAGTATTGGCCTGCATTACAAGGGGTTTGCTATTCTCGATGCTGGTTACATGGCGTCCCAGTTTTGCTAATAACGCAGTGATATATCCAGTGCCGGCGCCAATTTCTAAAATGTCTTCGCTGCCATTCAGTGCTAAAGCTTGCAGCATGCGGCCTATAACATTCGGCGCTAATAACATGCGGCCATTGCCAAGCGGCAGTGCGGTGTCAGCATAGGCAACGTTTTGATACGCTGCCGGTACAAATTGTTCGCGCGGGCAGCTTAAGAAAGCGTTTAATATGCGTTCGTCTAGAACACCAAGTGGTTTGATTTGTTGATCAACCATATTGTAACGCGCCAACTGCATACTCATTGCCACCCTCTCATTAAACTAACTTATGGTAATGTTACCCCAATACTAGATAAAAAGCCAATTAATTGCTAATTTGTATATACTCGTCACCATTTATGTGTCACCGAGGACATGCATGCTACATAAAAAAATTATAGTAATTATTTTCACCTTGTTATTAGCAACAGGTGGGTGCGCATATGCGGATGGGTATGATGATACGACATTTAATGCTGGCCTAGAATTTAGTTTTATTAATAGACCGTCGTATAACAATAGTACGACTGGCAATGCATTTAAGGGCTCGAGTTCCGACACTAAGCTCGCGATCAGTAAAAACGAGCCAGGTGTAAACGCATATGTTGGTGCACGATTTACCGAAAATTGGGGCGGGCAAATAGGGTTTGGTTTTATTGCCAAAGCATCTGGGAATGTGCCAGGTGGTCAAGCCACTAACAAAATAAGTAATATTTTTTTAGATATCTTAGGGTTTATAAACATCGCAACCGATCTTGATATGATGGGTTTGCTTGGTTATGGAATGTTAAAGTGCAATCCAAATGTTACAAATACGACATTATATAATCAATCATCATTAACCAAACGCAAATTAGGCCTGCGCCTAGGCGGCGGTTTGCAATACAATTTTGCGAATTCGTGGTCCAGTAGAATTATACTTGTGTATCAAAAAGGCAATCCAGTATTTCTTAACAGCCTGCTTTCGGTATCCTTTGGATTAGTTTACACATTCCCTATGCAATAATTAAATGAGTACTAGATGAACATGACAGAAAGAAAATATAATGCTGAGGCTATTGAAGTACTAGAAGGTTTAGAACCTGTAAAAAAACGTCCCGGGATGTATACAGACACTACACGTCCCAATCACTTAGCACAAGAAGTAATTGATAATAGTGTGGATGAAGCGATTGCAGGTTTTGCCAAGCGCATCGAAGTAACATTGCATAAAGATGGTTGCGTAGAAGTTAGTGATGATGGTCGTGGCATGCCGGTTGATATTCATCCGGAGCACAAATTACCCGGTGTAGAATTAATTCTTACGCGTTTGCATTCAGGTGCTAAATTTAGTGGTAAAGATTATCGCTTTTCGGGCGGTTTGCATGGTGTAGGCGTTTCTGTAGTTAATGCTTTATCAAAGCGTTTAGAAGTTTACATTAAACGCGATGGTTATCGTTGGTCTATGGAGTTTGCCCATGGCGATCGCGTAGAAAAGCTGAAAAAATTAGAAAAACTCGACAAAAATGAAACTGGCACTACGGTGAAATTTTGGCCAGAGCCTAAATATTTTGATTCGCCAAAAATTGTGACTAAACAGCTAAAACAATTATTGCAAGCTAAAGCTGTTTTATGTCCGGGTTTGCAGGTTATATTTCATGATCTGCAAGGCAAAGAGCCGGAAGATGAAGAGTGGTGTTATGAAGATGGCCTCACACATTATCTATTAGAAAATGTGCGTAGTGAAACAATGTATCCTAGTGAACCGTTCAAAGGTGAAATGTTTGCCAATGAAGAAGAGGCGAGCTGGGCAGTAGTGTGGGCTCCAGATCAACCAGAAGTATTTCAGGAAAGCTATGTAAACCTAGTTCCAACTCCACAGGGCGGTACCCATGTTAACGGTTTGCGTACTGGATTACTGGAAGCAATGCGCGAATTTTGTGAAATTCAAAACCTGTTACCACGCGGTGTAAAATTGGCACCTGATGATGTATGTGGGCAAATTAATTTTGTATTATCGGTAAAAATGTTGGAACCGCAATTTTCTGGGCAAACTAAAGAGCGTTTGTCATCGCGCCAATCAGCAGCGTTTGTTGCCGGCGTCGTTAAAGATTCATTTAGTTTATGGTTGAATCAACATGTGCAAGAAGCTACGCAATTAGCCGAATATATTATTGAAATCGCGCAGCAACGTTTACGCACCGACAAGCAGGTAACCCGTAAGAAAATAACTTCGGGACCAGCGTTGCCTGGCAAGCTTGCCGATTGTACAACATCTGATGTGAAGCGCGGAGAACTGTTTTTAGTCGAAGGTGAATCTGCAGGTGGTTCAGCCAAACAAGCGCGGGATCGTGAGTTTCAGGCCATAATGCCGCTTCGCGGTAAAATCTTAAACACATGGGAAGTAGAATCCGGACAAGTGTTATCATCTAAAGAAGTACATGATATAGCAGTCGCGATTGGGGTTGATCCGGGCAGCGATTCGTTAGAAAAGTTACGTTACGGCAAAATATGTATATTAGCCGATGCGGATTCGGACGGTTTGCATATTGCGACATTATTATGTGCATTATTTGTGAAGCATTTCCATGCAGTAGTTGCAGCGGGACATATTTTTGTAGCCATGCCGCCACTATTTAGAATTGATATTGGCAAAAAAGTCTTTTATGCGTTGGATGAACAAGAAAAAGACGGTATTTTAGATAGAATTCAAGCGGAAAATATTAAGGGTAAACCTAATGTGCAGCGTTTTAAAGGTTTAGGTGAAATGAATCCGGATCAATTGCGTGTTACTACTATGACTCCAGATACGCGTAGGTTGGTACGTTTGACGATTGATGATCAGCCTGATACCGAACAGCTGTTAGACATGTTATTAGCTAAAAAGCGCGCCAATGATCGCAAAACCTGGTTAGAAACAAAAGGCAACTTGGCCTCAGTTAACGGATAATATTTATGAGCACGATGACCGATAATCTAGAACAACAACCTTTAAAAGTATTTACTGAACAGGCCTATCTATATTACGCCATGTACGTAATTCTAGATCGTGCTTTACCGCATATTGGCGATGGCCTAAAGCCGGTGCAGCGCCGCATAATTTATGCAATGTCAGAATTAGGATTGAATGCGCAGGCGAAATATAAAAAATCCGCTCGTACAGTCGGTGACGTATTAGGTAAATTCCATCCACATGGCGATGCGGCATGTTACGAAGCTATGGTATTAATGGCGCAACCGTTTTCATACCGCTACCCGCTAGTAGATGGCCAAGGTAACTGGGGTTCGCCTGATGATCCAAAATCCTTTGCTGCGATGCGTTATACCGAATCACGCTTATCTCCTTATGCTGATGTGTTATTAGCAGAGTTAGGACAGGGCACAGTAAGCTGGGTTAGCAATTTTGATGGCACTTTAGATGAGCCGCAATTGTTACCGGCACGCTTACCAAATTTATTGCTTAATGGCACAACCGGTATTGCTGTAGGCATGGCAACGGACATTCCGCCGCATAATTTAACTGAGGTTGGGAATGCGTGCATAGAATTATTAGATAATCCTGATGCTAATTTAGCTGCAATTTTAAAACATATTAAAGGTCCTGATTTTCCTACTGAAGCAGAAATAATTACGCCTAAAGCTGACATAAAAGCTATATACGCTACAGGTAATGGCAGCATTCGTATGCGCGCAGTTTATACACGCGAAGACGGTGACATTATTATTACAGCACTGCCGCATTTGGTGTCTGGTGCGAAAATCATGGAGCAAATCGCGGAACAGATGCAAAATAAAAAATTGCCATTAGTTGCTGATCTGCGTGATGAATCTGATCATGAAAACTTAACTCGCCTGGTAATAGTACCACGTTCAAATCGCATCGATGTAGAAGCCTTAATGGCGCATTTGTTTGCGACTACAGAATTGGAGCGCACTTATCGTGTGAACCTAAACGTTATTGGGTTAGATGGTCGTCCGCAGGTTAAGAATTTACTGCATTTGTTAAAAGAGTGGCTGCAGTTTAGGCATCAAACCGTAGTGAACAGGTTGCAGTACCGTTTAGAAAAGATTATTGCGCGTTTGCATATCCTAGACGGTTATTTAATTGCATTTTTAAACTTAGATGCCGTCATTAATGTCATTCGCAACAGCGATAATCCAAAATCAATATTGATGAAGAAATTTAAGCTTAGTGATATACAAGCCGACGCTATTTTAGAATTAAAACTGCGCCATTTAGCCAAGCTTGAAGAAATGAAGATCAATACTGAGCAAAAAGATCTATCTGGCGAGCGTGTCAATATCGAGCAGACCTTAAATTCCGAAAGTAAATTCAAAGCCTTACTCAAAAAAGAAATTAGCGAAGACATAAAAACCTATGGCGATAAGCGTCGCTCTCCTATAGCTACGCGCGAAGAAGCAAAAGTGCTGGAAATTACAACCAAAGTTCCAGATGAAGCAATGACCGTAATTTTGTCCGATAAAGGTTGGGTGCGTGCCGGTAAAGGTCATGATATTGATCCGTTCACCTTAAGTTATAAAACAGGCGATAGCTATCGTTCACATGTTAAAACACGCAGCAACGAGCAAGTAGTATTTTTAGATTCGAATGGCAGAGCGTATTCTTTATTAGTTAGCAGTTTGCCCTCGGTACGTGGCTATGGTGAACCGTTAACCAGTCGCTTAAGCCCGGAATCAGGTGCGAGCTTTACGAGTGTCTTAGCGGCTAAAGAAGATCAAAAAGTGTTGCTAGTAGCAACCAATGGTTATGGCTTTATTGCACCATTTAGTGAGCTGTTAGTAAAAAATCGTAAGGGCAAGCATCTAGTAAGTTTGTCCGCGGGGGCAATCTTGGTTCCAGCGCAAGTTTTACCTAGCGAATACGATTTTGCTACGTCATCAGTGTTAATAGCGTCGAGCGATCAAAAGTTACTTATAATTCCTGCAAATGAAATACCTGAAATGGCTAAAGGTAAAGGCCGTAAATTGTTTGGTATAAGTAATCAAGCATTTGCAGATAAAGAAAGCTTAGTAACTGCTGCTTACTGGTTGCCACAAGGTGCACAGATATCGTTAACGGCAGGCAAAAAACAAATTATTTTAACGCCAGAAGAACTACAGCATTACAAAGGTGAACTGTCACAGCGTGGTGCTAAGCTGCCAAAGACCGTGCAAAAAGACGGCCTGATTATTGCGGTGCTGGCTCCTAACTGAGTGTCTGTCATCCCCGCCAAGCGATGTGTAACATCGCGCAGAGCGGGGATCTAAGTTGCAGCCCGTCGTTTCAAGTGCTATGTATTTAATATAATCACATTGGGTATATATTATATGAGTAGCACTGCTGGCACAAATTATGTGTCATCTGATCCCATAATTGCCGAACAGCGCAAAAAAGCACATGAAATTCGTCAAGCACTTCTAATGTGGCCAGAGTCACCGATAATCACTGAAACTACTGTCGAAATCGTTAGCACTAACACTATAGCAATAGAGCCACGTGCTAGCTTTTCATTTATGGATTTTTGTAAAGATAGTGCGCACAGATTCTTTAACTCTATTGTAAGACCTCTGGTAAGCTGGTTATTTGGATACGTTGATTATAGTGAAGGCTTCGAAGAAATCACCCCAGATTTTTTCCATATACAAAAAACAAAGATTATGTACGGTAATGCAGGCGAGCCTGATCAGGTTATAACCACGATTGAAAAGCCAGATCCTGTAGTTGCAAAAGTGAAAACTGTCAGTATCGGTGATAACGTAACATTTAAATTCAGTAGTTACTCAACAAGTACAGCAGAGCTTACAAATGGCGATACACTTGTGATTGACAGCAGTAGTTCATTCGTTACTATGCCACGCGTTTAATAACTATTGATCCCAGCCAACTCGTTTTTTGGATGTGGTTTTTGTTGGGCTGTTACTATTTTTCAGTATGCTGTTTGCCTGTGCGGACGATGTTGCAGTTGCCATAGCTGCAGCTGTGAGCAATGGCTTACCAATCGTAAGTCGTTCGTTAATTTTATCGGCAATTTTTTGCGCATCGCGTTCAGGATTCATGTTTCTGAAGAATAGTTTCAAGTTATCTTGAACGTCGCTATGAATGATCAATCCATAATCGTTAATTTCGGCTTTTCCAATGCGGTGATATTGATGTATGCGATCTGCAAAATTTTTATGTAAATCGCACATAACGCTAACGCGGAATGCATATGTTCTTAAAAACATGCCTAACTCTGCTTGA
>DATIHV010000245.1:0-1966 GCA_035480295.1 Gammaproteobacteria bacterium | reverse complement strand
TAATGCTGCAAGCATGAATAATTCCGCAGATCGTGCTTTGGCTACTTCATGGAACAAGGGGCGCAGAACCCACATACTCAACAATGTCATGCTCACAAAGGCAAAAATGCCTTTTACGATTGTCAGTAAGAACGTAATATGAATTGGATTTGATTCACTACCAGAAAACGCGGGAATTAAAATCAAAAATCCTACCGCTGCTAAATCTTGAAACAGCAAAATATTAATTGCCATGCTGCCGTAAGAGGTATGCTGCTGTTGTTGCTCAGTTAACTGTTTTACCACAACCGCAGTAGATGAAAGTGCCAATGCACCGCCGACGATTATGCTTTGGATAATATTAAAACCTAACAGCCATGCTGCGCACGTTGCGATTGCAGTGCAAATGAACACCTGCAGACTTCCAAGGCCTAACAGTATGCGTTTAGTTGCCATTAAGCGCGGGATGGAAAACTCCAGCCCTAGCGTAAACATTAAGAATACGATGCCAAATTCCGCTAGATGATTTAAATCATCAATTGTTGGCAACCAACCAACACCACCAGGGCCAATGATCATGCCAACGGTTACATACCCAATTATTGCGGGCAAATGAAGGCGTCTGCAAATTACGACGAGGATTACTGAGCAACTCAATAGGACTAAAATATATTTAAAAATGTCCATTTTTTAACTTCCTGTCTGTCGCTCAGGGCTTAATGCAAGTTTGGTAAATCTGTGACTATTTTGCGTCTATAACGCAACGGTCTTTTTCTTGTAGCTCAGCGAGCTTATTTTCTAATTGTTCTATCCTTAATCTGGTCTTAATTAGTACTTGGGTTTGCGTGGCAAACTCTTCTCTAGTGACCAAATCAAGTTTGTTAATAGTTGCTAGAAATATCTGTTGGATTATGCCTTTAGTGGCATTGGTTATGGTTACCATGGCATCAAGTCCTAGCACTTATTCACTTAAGTAGACTACCACAAAATAATGCAAAATGGTATGCTTAAGACCATGATTTTACGAACTTTATACGCAATTGCCAAAACATGGCACTATAGAAAAGAGCTCAAGCGCTACATAATCGACTCAAATTTGCAAGTAAAAAACATCTGCAGCATTACCCCAGCGTACTTGAGTGCTCTTAACGTGCATGCAGTTGTGTTGGATTATGACGGTGTTTTAGCTTCGCATGGAGAACCAGCGCCACGGCCTGAAGTCGTTACCTGGTTGCGCAGTTTTGCTAGCGCATATGCGCCACATAAAATATTCATTCTCACCAATAAGCCGAATGCAACGCGCATGGATTATTTTAAACAAAATTTTCCGACCATAACTTTTGTTAAAGCGCGGCGCAAAAAACCTTATCCCGATGGCTTGCAGCAAATTATAGATCTTTGCGGGTGCCCGGGATCACAAGTGCTATTATTTGATGACCGTCTTTGTACTGGCATCTTGGCCACGCTGATAGCTGGGGTACAAGGACGTTGGATTACTAAACCGTACATAAATTTTCAGGCACGTCCGTTTACGGAAGCAGGTTTCGTGCTTTTACGCTGGTTGGAACGCGTCGCGATAACATATTTAGTGCCAAAACCATTGCCGTCGTAGCCTGTTGTGAGTAAGATTGACGGGGTTCAGTGAACCACGTCAATCCCGGGCAGAGCGTAGCGATGACCCGGGATCTGAATTGACGACGGATTTAATTCAAACACATGGTGGAATCATGACTTTTGTAGTTACTGATAGTTGTATTCGCTGTAAATATACCGATTGCGTAGAGGTATGCCCGGTAGACTGTTTTCATGAAGGACCAAATTTCTTGGTCATAGATCCAGAAGAATGCATCGATTGTGCATTGTGTGAGCCAGAATGCCCAGTCAATGCAATCATGACTGAAGATGCAGTACCTGAAGATCAAAAGCATTTTGTAGACTTAAACGCCGAATTAGCGAAACAATGGCCGGTAATAAACACCTGCAAGGG
>DATIHV010000244.1:0-13194 GCA_035480295.1 Gammaproteobacteria bacterium | reverse complement strand
ACGTCGTCTTTGCTTTATTCATGGCATTGCGCAGCGCCCATAAACAACCTCCATTTTCGGAGTCATGCGAGGTTGGTTGCTGTTGATTTACTCTTGCTTGGTTAGATGACGACGTTCCTTGTTGCTGCGTTCCCCGCGCTTGATTATCCGCAGCCAAATTTACAACATTTTGACGTGAAGCTAATTCCTGTGCCATCAATGGACTGAGCATATCTATAACAGGTTGATTGACGCGGATCCGTGCTACATCAAGCGCAGTATGGCCATTATTATTTTTGATAAATAAATCCACGCCATTCTCAATTAATTGCTGCAAACAATCTAAGCGCTGCTCTATGATAGAAGCATCCGTATTTACCGTCATCGCCAAGGCATGCAATGCTGTCATGCCAAAATTATCCGTCCGGTTGATGTTGTTGCAAATTTTAGGCTGTTCCATCAATGCTGTCATTATTAGTCGATTGCCGCGACTAGCAGCAAAATGCAGCGGTGTACTACCATTTACATCGACCGCAAGAACATTGGTCCGACCATGACCCGAGTCCGTAAGCACCATCCTTAATTTTGCAGGCGTGCCACCACCTACTGCATAGTGCAAAGAATTTCTACTGCCCGTTTGCATATTGCCAGTTGTAGGATCATTAGCATTGTTTGGATGTTGCAGTGCTCTTTGCAAGAATTCTTCACTTATATCAACATCATTCGCGAAAATTTTGCCAAACGCGGCTTCCATTACAGCGTTGCGTCCAAAGTAATCCACGCTCAATGCGGGATGCTGTAATGGAATCGCCTGTATTTCATCTAAATCAATTTCCAAGGTTTGCGCATATTCTAATATTTCTGTGTAGCCAAAATGTTTAGCATACATTAAAGGAGTGATGTTAAATTCGTCGCGGTACGTTAATGCTTCCACTTTACTAGAAGCTTCATCATAAACGCTAAGCATTGTTTGTAAGCATAAAATTAAATCTGCATCACGTCGCTTCTCGCTGACCGATGAGCCAGACATGCATACTGCGTGCAATGCAGTGCGATCCAAGTTGTCGGTAGTTGAAACCAATTTGCGTTTCAATAAGCGTACGGCACCTGACGCTAGGTCCTTATTTTTCAAAAGCTCCAAAGTAGTGGGACTGGCAGAAGGCGATGCTCGCACTCGATCTAAAATCAAAGCTACAATTGCTGGATCACCCGCATTAGCTGCGATGTGAAACGGCAACCTGCCCATATTATCTGTAATTGAAAAGTCCGCGCCGGCGTCATACAAAATCTCTACCGTCTCTCGATCTGCACTACCATAACATGCAACATGCGCTACTGTTTGCCCGCCTTGCGTGCGAACTGGGGTGTTAATCAAAGCTCTATGTTGTACATCAGCCAACATAGTCTGCAGCTCATCATTCTTTTTAGCGTAGACACGCGAAAAGTAAGAAGGCCTACCATAATAATCCAATGCATAATCAATTTGTTCACCGGGCATAATAACTCCTTAAACTATGATTTAGTCGAAGACACAGGCTGTGCTTGCCACGTTACTGGCTGCACAGTACTTTCCACTACTGGTTCATCTAAATAATCTTTATCGCTCTTATCAATTTGCGGACGCAAATAGATCAATAGTAATAATCCCGGAATTGCAACCACCGCTGAGAAGAAATAAAACCAGGCCCAACCAACAGACGCTACTAAAAATCCGGATACTGGCCCAACATAAATACGCCCAAATGCGGCTAATGAACTTAGCAACGCAAACTGCGTAGCTGTATACGCCGGGTTACATAAACTCATGATTAATGCAACAAATGCAGCGGTACCCATACCAGCACAAATATTTTCAATCAGTACTGCGGCACAGGCAAGCTCTAGGTTTTTACCAACAATGGCCAACAACATGTACGTTAAATTAGTCACGCCCGCTAAGACACCGAATGTCAGCAAAGCTTTAAATAAACCAACTCTAGTCATGAATAAGCCACCAACAAACACGCCAAGCAAAGTCGCTATAACGCCTAATAATTTGTTGATCATGCCGACTTCTTTGAGCGTATAATTTAAATCTAATAAAAACGTGCTCGATAATGCATGTGAAAATGCATCACCAAGTTTGTACAAAACTATAACCAATAACAGCAACCACGCTTTATCGCGCGTTAAAAAATCTTTAAACGATGTTATAACTAACGATGCTAATGAAACATTTCTATCTTTGAGAGTATCTTGCACTGCAGGAGCAAACAACGTTGCGAACACACCAATCGCCATCAAAGCAGCCATGCATATGTAAGTAACCTGCCAACCATAATTTGCAGCAATCACCAAGGCAAATCCACCTGAAGCAATCATAGCTAGTCTGTAGCCTTCAATTGCAAGAGCAGATCCTAATCCACGTTCATCATGACGTAGTACCTCAACTCTATATGCATCTATGGCAATATCTTGCGTAGCAGAGCAGCAGCTTAATAACAAGCCTAAACCTAGCAACACCGGCACATCCCATTTAAAAACATGCATCGTAGCGTCAGGATTGGAAAATGCCATAGCAATAATTAAACCAATTATTGCCAATTGCATTAATAACATCCAACTACGGCGTCTATCTAATAGCGCGGTGGGAGCAAATTTGTCTAACAATGGTGCCCACAGAAACTTATACGAATAAGGTTGACCAATTAGCGTCATAAAACCTATTAACACTATGCCCGCGCCACTTGTTTTAAACCACGCTTGTAATGTTCCGCCAGCTAGAGCTAACGGCAAACCAGAAGAAAAACCCAGCAAAAAAATAACTAGCATGCGTCGAGTTAAATATGTTTGTAACCACGCTTTAAATTTTGACATCACAATACCTCGTTAACATCAGGCTTTTCCCAAGTACCCGTTACTCTATATTTATATTTGGTTATTTCGCTTATTTTTGATCCGGAGGCTTTGTCGAAAAGCCAGATAGCTGCACCAACCGCGGGATTGCCAGCAGCAATTGCAGCAGCAATTGGTAAGCCAGCACCGACTTTAGGAGTTACATACATAGTAAGATCTAGGTCCTGCGATTTTATACCAGCTTTACCAAACAATTCAATCTTCGCGGCAGGGCTAGTAATTAAAACATTATCCGACATTACGCTGCCTGGTTCAATCTTTAAATCTGCAACAAATTTATCAAATGCAAAACCACGACTTAATATGTCACTAAAATCTAATTGCAGACGCCGATGAATTGATTCTAAACTTAACAAACCAATAATTCTGCCCATGCCAGGATTAACGTTAGTTAAATTTCCGGATCGTAAATCCAGATGTGAGGCACCTGCGACCTTTAATATGTCAAAGTCTATAGGTCCACCATCCCAATGTACTGAAAAACTCAGCTCACCTTTACCTCTAGATATTGAATTTGCGTAGCCCCACTCTGCTAGTACTTTGCCAAAATTTTGCGTGTAAATATTACCCGCAACGGTGGTAACAGATTTATCATCCATTTGCCACGCGCCCTGCGCTTGCAGCGTTAAATTATCGTTATTGATTGAAAAGTTCATAATTTCATAGCCATAGGTGCGAGGCAGCAATTCTAAACTTACCTTTTTAAACAAGCGTTTATTCAAACGCAGTTTTTCACAGTAAATTTGCACTAACGGCAATTGATTCGCGGCGTGTTTAGCGCGTAGATGATCTAATAAAGCATTACTTTTGACACGATTTTCCGGAACATTTAATTTTTCTAAAACAATTTCGATTTTTTCTTCGTCAACATTGGATCGCAGCGTACCAGTTACAATGTCACTATCAAGCGCTAATTGATTTTTGCCGCTGTTGTATTTCACACGCGTAGTTTTATAATCATCGCCAGCAAAAACTAAAGAGTTCACCAGTATATCAACTTCTAACGGTAGCCAATCATTTTGAGTGCTCCCTTTTTGCAGGATGCCGGACCATTCAGACCAATCAAATTTATTAACTTCACCGGTTATTACTAAGCTTTCAGATTCCTCAGTGCTTTCTAGTTTTCTATTAATGGCTACCCGCCCACCATGCAATTTACTATCTTTTAAGTACAGCACGCTATCTACTACACTTCCAAGTTTAATCTTCACTGTATCTTCGTGTTTATGATTCATTGCAAATTGTAAGTGCAATGGCATGCGGCTAGCACTAACTTTATGAAACGGCGCTGGATAATTAATTGCCACCCCTTCCAGATCGCTAGTGACAAATAATGTCTTGGTTTGTTTATCACCACCCCATGGTAACTCGAGGTTCGCGACGATATTGGCGACACCTTCTATGTGATCAAAGTTAACCCCAGGCAGTACTTTACGCAATGCAGCAACTTGTAATGGCATATCAATGCCAATATTAAGCGTATTTGGTTTTACAGCATGCATGCCCATTTTAGCCGTAGCTGGATAATCCAATAAAGTAAGGCGCAGATTTTCCGAAGTAAAACTGTTGTTGGTGAATTTAAGAGTGCCGTTAATATTTTCGACGGGAATATTTAAATCGGCAGCAGTAATTTTTGCTTGTTGCAAACGTAGTGTTCCAGCAACGTCTACTGAAACAGTAGGCTTGCCTAGATTTATTGCCAATTGCAAGGCTAATGCAGCTTGACCGCTGGGATTAAATGGCTCAATTTTGCTGCCCAGGTGATCGCGCAATGGCGATTGTTGGATATAATTTAACGCTGCTTCTAAAGTCGTATCGATGGTGCCATCGATTTTAATCACCGTGTATGGCTTACCATTAAATGCGGCATAAGTATTTTTTAAGGTTTTTAATGGCTGTCCGAGCAACATAGCCTTTGAGGCTACCACGCTTAGTTCGCCATTATCCATCACTAAAGTTGCTTCAATATTGTGTACACTAGGCCATTCAGGTGAAAACTTAAGCTCCGTGTTCTTGAAGTCTAAAGACCACCATAACTTTTGATTTTCATAATTTAATTGTGCAAGGCTAATATTGCCATCAATAAAAGAACGCTTAAACCAATCACTTAACCCGGCAGGAAACTTTTGATCTGGTAGCAATACTAAGAGTTTACGCAATGCTGCGCCTTCTGGCTCTACGCTAACGCTGAGCTTAGCTAATTTATTCGCAGAAATTTGCGCATTCAGCTTTGGCTCTAGATCCATTTCTAGTAATTTTACATGCATGTTTTGCGTGGCAATATTGATTTGCCCATCATCGAGCTCGGTATAGATTAGTTCGCCGTTGATCGCATCTACAGTAATTGGTTGCGAATATAATTTGTCATTGAGCAGATGCACATGCGAAAGTTGAAAAGCAGAACTATTGTTTCCAGGTTTATATTCTATATGTCCCGTACCGCCAGCAATCTGTGTACTGCTATCCAAATTAATATTGCTAATTGTAAAGTCACTAGTAACCGAGCGCACCGTGCCATTTTGCACTACACCCTTTAAGTCAAAATCCGCAAAATTACCTGCCACTACCGTGTGCTTCAGCTGGGGTATAAACTTGAATAATTCCGCTAGTTGCATGTTGCTGGTTTTAAGGGAAAATTCTAACATTGCTTTAGCGTACTCAGCTAAATCGCCGTAATATTTGATAGCTAAAACAAATTCCGGCTGCACTGCCGCTGCAATATTACCGCGCGCTGTAACTGAATATTCTTGTTCGGCATGTTGATGAAAATCTATGCGAATGTCCATAAACGGTAAATCTGCGCCGTCTTTACCCTGCAGATGTAAATCACCATTTTCTATAACTATATGTCGTTGCGCCGCAAGGATTTTAGCCATGCCAACTGGATTGAGTTGGCCGCTGACACCATCTCGATCTAAGCCTAACACTACCGGTGGTTCAATGCCGTTCCATTGCATTACCAAACGCGGATTGCGCAATAACAACTGTTTGAACTTTAAAGTCATAGAGCGGATTGAAGCTATAGTATCAACCGTACTAATAATGTCACTGGCCATAAATAACTGCGAGCCGTTATTTTGATCTAAAATGCGCAGATTTTTAATATTAACTTTTAAGAAGAACCAATCCCATCTGGTAACTACTTTTTCAATTTGTACTGGGTGACCAAGTTCATTTGTCATATGCTCCGCTAAATTTAATACAAATGTATTCACTTTAGTCGCAAGCATCTTGCTCATGCAGATCCCACTTACTGCAAGCACTAGAAACGCCGCTACACAACTTGCAATTAACCTTCTGCGCAACAATGTCATAATAGCACCACATCATATTGCTCAGGGTTGTATATACTTTCCGCTTGCAGTTTAATTGTTTTAGCATGCGCCTTCTCTAGTTCAGCAATGTGCAATGATTCTTCCTCTAACAATTGTTCAATTACCGGCGGTGACGCAATTATTAATACGTTACCGGCAGGATACAGACTGATCGAACGTTGTATTTCACGAAACACATCGCAAACTACTGTTTCCACGGAATTCACAAAGCCGCGCCCATGACATGTTGGACATTGCTCACATAAGCAATGCTGCAAGCTTTCACGAGTACGTTTGCGCGTCATTTGCACCAAACACAGTGCGGAGAATTCGCTAATCGTAGTTTTAACGCTGTCGTGTTGTAATTCACGTTCTAAAGTGCGTAATACTTTTTCATGGTGCTCTGGTTCATGCATATCTATAAAATCAATAATAATTATGCCACCCACATTACGTAAACGTAATTGGCGGCAAATCGCCGCCGCTGCTTCCAAATTAGTGCGATACACGGTTTCTTCTAGATTTTTAGTGCCTACAAACGCGCCAGTGTTCACATCAATCGTGGTCATCGCTTCAGTATGATCAATCACCAAATAGCCACCACTTTTCAAAGGAACCTTGCGCTCTAACGCTTTAGCAATTTCATCGTTAATGCCATACATGTCGAATAATGGCCGTTCGTCAGAATATACTTCTAATGTCCCCATGAAATCCGGCACAAAATCAGCAATGAAACTTTTGATTGCCGGCAGTTGCGCAGCAGAATCTATACGTACGCGTTCGGTTTTGTTGCTAACCAGATCTCTGAAAGTTCTAAAGATTAAACTTAGATCTTGATACAACAGTTCACCGCACTTGGCTAGTTTGCTTTTTTGCTCAATGCGTTGCCATTGTTTTTGCAAATACATCTTATCTTTGTCTAAATTTTCTGTGCCTTCTGCAACGGTGCGCACAATAAATCCATTCGTTGTTTCCGTTTGATCTTTAGTTAACAATGCTTTCAAGCGATCACGTTCCAAAGAGTCATCAATTTTAAGTGAAACACTTACGCCCTCTAAATCCGGCACGAAGACTAACGAACGTGAGGCTATAGATAAATTAGTGCTTAATCTAGCACCTTTAGTATTGACAGGATCTTTAACAACTTGTACCAACAGCTCTTGTCCTTCGCGCAATATTGAATTAATACCAATCGGCTGCTCTGATCCAGCCATATCCGCTTCATGCAAAAAAGCAGTCCGCTCTAAACCTATATCAATGAACGCCGCTTGCATCCCAGGCAGCACACGTACAACTTTACCTTTGTAAATGTTGCCGACTAAACGCAGTTTATTTGATCTTTCAATATAAACTTCTTGCAAAACACTGTGTTCTACTATGGCAACGCGCGTTTCACGTGGGGTGACGTTTATCAAAATTTCTTCGCCCACTAACTGCTCCTAAACTAAGTAGCGAGCCTTAATGAACGCTTGAATGACGTTAAAATGCCGTTGATAAGGGGCCAAGTCAATGCGCTGATGATACTGGATAACCAATACAAGAACGTGGCGGGTGGATGGCCAATTATCATTTGGATCCATAAACGGATCAATTGACTGCAGGCCACAAGTAACATGATGATAATGAATTTTTGCCATGGTCTGTAAATGCGTAAGCGCAAACGGAAGCTCGTAGTCAAAAATGCAATAATTCCTAGGGTTAACCCCATAGATCCAAACAACATGCCACTTAATAAATCAAACAGCAAGCCTATAAAAAACGCGAATACTACGCCAAAATGTTGCGGTGAAGTTGCGACCCAATATATTACTAAAAGTGTTACTAAATCTGGACGTAACCACTTATATGTTGGTTGTATAGGAATAATCATGCAGCAAAAAGCAAACAAAAAGCTTAGTACCACTGGTACAAAAACTGTCTTGTTGCTGCGAGTGTTATTGAGTGATCGCATTTGCTTCCTCATGCTTAACTTTTTTATCACTGCTACGAATTAACAAAATATGGCCACCGCGATCGAGTTTGGCACTTGGGTGCACGATGATGGTAGCAAATGGTTTGCCGCGATCACGTTTTACTGAGTGCACTTTACCTACCGGAAATCCAACCGGAAACCGTCCGCCCAATCCAGAAGAAATAAACACATCGCCTTCATTAATATCTAAAGATTTTGGTACATGGCGCAATTCTAAATTTGATCCGCCAGTACCAACGGCAATAGCGCGCAGACCATTGCGTACATTTTCCACCGGCACTGCATGGCTCGCATCCGTAATTAACATTGCACGACTTTCATATTCGTTTACGGAAATTACCGAACCCATTATGCCATTCGCATCGATAACCGTTTGTCCATCAAATACGCCATGGACCCTGCCTTTATTTAAAATAACTTGATGTGTAAATGGATCTGGATCGATGTTAATGATGTTGGCAATAAACATGTTTTCCGAAACTTGCGCACCGCTTTTCATCAACTCACGTAAATGTTCGTTTTCTTTTTCTAACGCGGCTAGTTTTTGCAATCTGCCATGAAACAGCAGTTGCTCTTCGCGCAATTTTTGATTTTCCGCAAACAAATGTTTTTGTGTAGCCAAAAAACCACCAAAGCCACGCGCACATGCTAACGGCGCATCCACAATTTTTTTCACAGGAAAAACTACAGTCGATACTGATCCACGCATCGAACGAAATTGCTCGTAACGATAATCTAAAAACATCAAAGTGAACGAAACTAGGCTGATTAGCAGCAGGCGGAATCCATGGGCTGTGTCACGCACAAATATAGGCTTTATTTTTCTCTCCTAAGATCCCCGATAAAAGCTACGCTTTTTCGGGGATGACTGCCAAAGCTAGTCTTTCCCGGGGATGACAGCTAAAGCTAGGCTTTCCCGGGGATAACACATTATCATTTTATTCAGTGGATAGCAGATCCCCACCCAATTGATCCATCATTTCTAATGCTCGACCGCCGCCGCGGGCAACACATGTCAGAGGATCTTCTGCTACTATCACCGGTAAACCAGTTTCTTCCATTAACAAGCGATCTATGTCGCGCAACAGCGCACCACCGCCAGTTAACACTAAGCCGCGTTCAGCAATATCTGCTGCCAGCTCAGGCGGAGCTTGTTCCAGAGCCACACGTACCGCATCCACAATCCCGGACAATGGTTCTTGCATTGCTTCCAGAATTTCGTTGCTGTTGAGTGTAAAGCTCCTTGGCACACCTTCCGCAATATTTCTACCACGTACTTCCAACTCTCTAACTTCAGAGCCAGGAAACGCAGTACCAATCTCTTGTTTCACGCGTTCTGCTGTGGCTTCGCCAATTAAGCTGCCATAGTTGCGACGTACGTAGTTGATGATGCTTTCATCAAATCTATCGCCACCAATGCGTGTCGATGCGGCATACACCACACCACTTAAAGAAATTATAGCAACTTCTGTAGTACCGCCACCGATGTCAACCACCATTGAACCACTTGCTTGCTCCACTGGCATGCCCGCACCAATCGCAGCGGCCATTGGCTCTTCGATCAAGTAGACTTCGCGTGCGCCAGCGCCCAAGGCTGATTCACGGATTGCCCTACGTTCTACCTGTGTTGAACCACACGGCACACAAATCAAGACGCGTGGACTTGGTCGCAAGAAACGGTTTTGATGCACTTTGCCAATAAAATGCAGCAACATTTTTTCGGTAATATGGAAATCTGCAATAACGCCGTCTTTGAGTGGGCGAATTGCCGTGATATTGCCAGGCGTTCTGCCCAGCATGCGTTTGGCTTCCCAACCAACCGCAGCAACGAGTTTTTGTCCACCAGTGCCGCGCTCTTGGCGAATCGCAACAACTGATGGCTCGTTTAATACGATTCCTTGGTTTCGTACGTAAATTAAGGTATTGGCAGTACCAAGATCGATTGATAAATCGTTTGAAAATATGCCACGTAGTGATTTAAACATAAAAAGGCAACCTAATTATTTATTCATGTAAACTTTAACAAGCATATGCATTTTGGGCAAGACGATAATTGTGCTACAGTAGCGTAGATTTACGCCCGGAGAATAATATGTCATTCACCCAAGATGATGTTAAAAAGCTTGCTTACTTGGCTCGCTTAGCCGTTGACCATAGTATAGTCGAAGATTTGGACAAGATACTACACTTCGTCGGTAAAATAAGCGATATCGATACAAAAAACGTTATACCGATGCAACATGCGGGAGATAATATACAACGTTGTCGTCCAGATGAAGTCACTGAGCCAAATGTGCGCGAACTAATGCAATCTTTAGTACCAGAAGATGCCACTGCGGCCGGCTTATATCTAGTTCCCAAAGTGGTTGAATGAGGAAGTCATGCACAATAAATCTATAACCGAACTTAGTGCGGAATTACATAACAAAGAAATTTCTAGCGTTGAATTAACCAAGTTTTTTTTAGAGCGCATAAAAAAGTTTGATGGCAAATTAAATTCACTTGTAACCGTCACCGAAGAGCAAGCGCTGGCTGCCGCAGCAAGTGCAGATCAGATTATTGCCAAAGGTACACCTGGACCATTAACTGGGATCCCGATTTTACATAAAGATATTTTTTGTACCGAAGGCGTCAAAACCAGTTGTGGCTCGCGCATGTTAGATAATTTTGTTGCGCCGTATGACGCTACGGTAGTTACTAAGCTCAAACAAGCTGGCACCGTAATGCTCGGTAAAACTAACATGGACGAATTTGCCATGGGATCAAGTAACGAGCATAGTTACTATGGCGCTGTAAAAAATCCGTGGCACACTGATCATGTGCCTGGTGGTTCTTCCGGTGGATCTGCTGCAGCAATCGCTGCGCGTTTAGCGGTAGCAGCGAGCGGCACTGATACTGGTGGATCAATACGGCAACCAGCTGCATTGTCAGGCATTACCGGCATCAAACCAACTTACGGTTTAGTATCGCGTTTTGGTATGATCGCGTATGCATCGAGTTTAGATCAAGGCGGCCCGATGGCAGCAAGTGCTGCAGATTGCGCGTTAATGTTACAGGCTATGGCTGGCTTTGATAGCAAAGATTCAACCAGCAGTAAAACCGAAGTGCCGCATTACAAGGAACATCTCAACTACTCGGTAAAAGGTTTAAAAATTGGCTTGCCACGCGAGTTTTTTAGTTCCGATTTAAGTCCAAGCATTTCCGATGCAGTACATGAGGCAGTTCGTGAATTAGAAAAGTTAGGCGCGACGATCAAAGATGTAAGTTTGCCGAACACGCATTTATCAATTCCTGCGTACTATATTATTGCACCAGCGGAAGCTTCTTCTAATTTGGCGCGTTACGATGGTATTCGTTTTGGATATCGCTGCAAAGATCCTAAAGATTTAGCCGATTTTTATTGCCGCAATCGTAGTGAAGGCTTTGGGGCTGAAGTAAGACGCCGCATTATGATTGGTACTTATGTATTATCAGCGGGCTATTACGATGCATTTTATGTTAAGGCGCAAAAGATCCGCCGTTTAATCGCAAACGATTTTAGCAATGCGCTTAAAGAAGTTGATGTACTCATGGGACCAACTACTCCAGATGTTGCATTTAAAATTGGCGCCAACAATGCTGATCCAGTGTCAATGTATTTGAACGATATTTATACAGTAAGCATAAACTTAGCCGGTTTACCCGCCCTATCCATGCCGTGTGGTTTTGTAAATGATTTACCAGTTGGCGTGCAAATAATTGGCAACTATTTTCAAGAAGCAAAACTGTTAAATGTTGCACATCAATATCAAAAAGTTACTGAGTGGCACATGCAAATGCCACCCGCGTTCGCATAAGAGGTAGAGATAATGGAATGGGAAACCGTAATCGGTTTAGAAGTACACGTACAATTAAAAACTAAATCCAAAATATTTTCCGGGGCATCAACGGCCTATGGTGCAGAGCCAAATACGCAAGCCTGCGCCATTGATTTAGGCCTGCCAGGTGTATTGCCAGTGCTTAACGAAGAAGCATTACGCATGGCGATTAAATTTGGTTTAGCAATCAACGCAGACATTGCTGAGCGATCTGCATTTGATCGTAAAAATTATTTTTATCCCGATTTGCCTAAGGGTTACCAAATTAGCCAATTTGCATATCCAATTGTGCAAGGCGGATCATTAACCGTTGAATTAGAAGATGGAACTAGCAAAACCATTAACCTTACACGCGCCCATTTGGAAGAAGATGCGGGTAAGTCTTTGCATGAAGACTTTCATAGCCTGACGGGTATCGATTTGAATCGCGCGGGGATCCCGTTGTTAGAAATTGTCTCTGAACCCGAAATGCGTAGCGCTAGCGAGGCCGTAGCGTATCTCAAACATTTGCATGCTTTGGTAAAATACTTAGACATTTGTGATGGCAATATGCAACAAGGATCATTTCGTTGCGATGCTAACGTTTCGATTCGACCGCTAGGCCAAGAAAAATTTGGTACTAGAGCAGAAATTAAGAACGTAAATTCGTTTAAGTTTGTAGAAAAAGCCATCAATGTGGAAGTCGAGCGCCAAATCGCCATTCTCGAAGACGGCGGCACAGTAGTACAAGAAACACGCTTGTATGATTCGCAAAAAAATACTACGCGTGCAATGCGCAGCAAGGAAGAAGCCAACGATTACCGCTATTTCCCTGATCCCGATTTAGAACCAGTGGTCGTAACCAAGGCCTACATCGAGGAAGTAGCACGCACGTTGCCAGAATTACCCGAAGCTAAACGTCTACGTTTTGTAAAACAATACGCATTAACCGATTACGAAGCTAAAGTTATTACCGCACACAAAGCAATGGCAGATTTTTTTGAGAAGTCCGTAAAAATAGCGGGTGACTCTAACGCGAAACTCGCAGCTAATATTTTAATTGGCGACGTAAATGCCGCATTAAATCGCGATGGATTAGAAATTGAAGAAGCACCGATCAGTAACGAGCACCTAGCCAAGTTAGTATTGCGTATTGCTGATAACACGCTATCTACTAAATTAGCCAAAACCGTATTTG
>DATIHV010000243.1:0-4627 GCA_035480295.1 Gammaproteobacteria bacterium | reverse complement strand
GTTTCAAATGCACATACGGATTTTTATCGCCTATGCCGCGTCCTTCTCGCACTTCTATCGCAATTGCGCGCGATACGACGTCCCGCGAAGCTAAATCTTTGGCGTGCGGCGCATAACGCTCCATAAAGCGTTCGCCTTTGTTATTTAATAAATAACCACCTTCACCCCGACTACCCTCAGTGATTAACACGCCTACACCAGCTATTCCGGTAGGATGAAATTGCCACATTTCCATATCTTGCAATGGAAATCCAGCCCGCAACGCCATACCCATGCCATCACCAGTATTTATTAATGCATTTGTTGTAGTATTAAATACTTGCCCTGCACCTCCGGTAGCTAAAATCACAGCAGGCGCACGTAAATATAACAACTCGCCAGTCTCAATGCGCATTGCAACTATGCCAGCAATGCTACCATCCACAGCTTTGATCAAGTCCAACGCATACCATTCGTTAAAGAACGTAGTTCCAGCGCGTATATTTTGTTGAAATAATGTATGCAACAATGCATGACCGGTGCGGTCTGCCGCCGCCGAGGTGCGAATTGCTTGCCCACCTTTGCCAAAATCTTTAGACTGGCCACCGAAAGCGCGCTGATAAATTTTGCCATTATCTAAACGTGAAAATGGCAAACCCATGTGTTCAAGTTCATATACAACTTCGGGCCCCATTTTACACATAAATTCAATGCTATCTTGATCGCCTAAAAAATCCGAGCCTTTTACTGAATCGAACATGTGCCAGTGCCAATTGTCTTCGCTCACGTTGCCTAATGCAGCAGTAATCCCGCCTTGAGCCGACACTGTATGCGAACGGGTTGGATAAACTTTTGAAACGACGGCTACGTTTTTATCTTTATTGGCTAATTGCAATGCTGCACGCAAGCCAGATCCACCTGCGCCTACAATAATTACATCAAATGTCGATTCAGGCATATTCATTTAAAGGCCCCATAAAATTTGAATGGCCCAGATCACATCAAACAAAAGAAACATATAAATACATATTAATACCGCAATGCGCATTCCTGCCGACTTGATGTAATCAGTACATATGATCCACAATCCAATCCACGCATGTGCTATCAAACATGTAAGCGCTACCACTGTCATGAAACGCATTACGCCAATATTAAACAGCACTACCCAGGCATCATACGTTCTCGCGGTGCAGAGCCAAAAGATAAATAAAAATATACTGTATACCGCTAATATCGCTGCGGTAACACGCTGGATGATCCAATCCTGTAAGCCATTTCTACCTAAGGCTGTAGTAAGATTTAACATATGCGTAAACCTATAACAAGGCTAAAAATTGCGGTTAATAATAACACTGCGTATGATGAATAACGCGCGTCCTTTAAGTCTTCACCTACACCAACATCCATGCATAGATGCCGAATCCCGGCGAACAAATGATATATAAACGCTGTCAAACCCAACCACATCAGCACTCGTACACGCATACATGTTGGCGACGGATAATAAAGAGTTTTTTGCAATATGCGCAAAAATACCGGAATTAAGAAAAATAAAAATAGACCCGACAATCTATGCAAAATCGACACAATAGCTGTTATTGGAAAAGCAAAGTTGAGTAAATCTAAGTACACCGGCTTTTGCACGAGCTTATCCTTAAGCACATTCGTATATCTAATTTAGCAGGCGATACATAGCAGCGCAATTAAGTATATGTCATGACTAAAAATACCTGAGCTAAATCCGAACCTAGACCAAACACGTGTTTAATAGCAACGGTAATTTCTGCCGTAGATGGTATATAGTTAAGTTATAAGAACAATTTTTAATTGGAGCTCTTATGGCCGACGACAAGGCAACATTAAACATACCCGGAAAAGAGCCCATAGAATTCACCATCAAGTATGGCACCCTGGGGCAACCAGTAATTGAAGTGCAGCAGTTAGGCCAGTATGGTTATTACACTTACGACCCTGGGTTTATGTCCACCGCATCCTGCGAATCCAAAATTACATATATCGATGGCGATCAAGGAATATTGCTACATCGCGGCTATACCATCGCGGATTTAGTAGAAAACAGTGAGTATCTAGAAGTATGTTATTTACTGCTCAACGGCGAATTACCAACTAAACAGCAAAAAGCTGAATTTGAAAAGCAAATCAAGCAACATACTATGGTGCACGAGCAAATCCGCCAATTTTTTAACGGTTTTCCGCGCACTTCGCATCCTATGGCGATTATGTGCGGTGTAGTAGGTGCATTATCTGCGTTTTATCATGATGCATTGAATATCAACAACAAAGAGCATCGCGATATTGCTGCCTTGCGTTTAATTGCCAAAATGCCGACTCTGGCAGCGATGGCGTATAAATACTCCATCGGACAGCCATTCGTATATCCATTAAACGACATGTCGTATGCTGAAGATTTTTTACACATGATGTTTGCAATCCCAGCAGATCCAAATGCACGCCCAGATCCAGTATTGGTGCGCGCTATGGATAGGATCTTTATTCTGCATGCCGATCATGAACAAAATGCCTCTACCTCTACCGTACGCACTGCAGGGTCTTCTGCAGCCAATCCATTTGCATGTATCGCAGCTGGTATCACCGCATTATGGGGGCCAGCGCATGGTGGCGCTAACGAAGCAGTATTAAATATGCTGGAAGAAATTGCAACTGAAGACAATATTCCTAAATATATTGCCCGTGCTAAAGATAAAAACGATACGTTTAGATTAATGGGTTTTGGGCATCGTATTTACAAGAACATCGATCCGCGCGCTAAATTAATGCGCGAAACCTGTCATGAAGTGCTAGATCATTTAAATTTAAAAGACGATCCAATATTTAAGTTGGCGCTGAAATTAGAAGAAATTGCGTTAAAAGATCCATATTTTATAGAGAAAAAGCTTTACCCTAACGTGGACTTTTATTCTGGCATAGTGTTACGCGCATTAAAAATCCCTAAAAGCATGTATACGGTGATATTCGCCGTTGCACGTACCGTAGGCTGGATCGCAAATTGGAAGGAAATGCTCGAGAATCCACCACTACGCATCAGCCGGCCTAGACAGTTGTATATTGGAGTAACACAACGTCCTTATCTTCCACTCGATAAACGAAAATAGATCTACAAAAACAAAAAACCGAGCAGCGTTAGGTCTGGCTCGGTTTTTTTGCTCTTTACAGCGCTATCAACGAACAGTTGCACGCACTGTTTGCGCAATTTGCGATTGTGGTGGCACATCTTGATTACCTGCTGTACGTTCAGTAGGCACTGCTGGAGCAATCTCTGCTGGCAATGGGAGGTTCCGGTCTTGGCCCATGGCTAAATTATGCACTACACGAGTCATGTCAGTACGGTATGCATTCAATATTTCAGCATGTTGATTAATTGCGGGGGCCAACTCGTTCGACATTCTCCTATCATGATATCCTATCCATTGCCTTTGATTTTCTGTTAAGTTTTCTAAGTCGCGTACCCGAGTATTCAGATCTGGCCCTGGCTCGCCAAAAACAGTATCACGCAATGCAATGACTGGGCGACGAATAAATGCAAATGGCGCAAAATCTAACACGTCATTTACTGTTTTGGAGGCATTTCGATAGGCAGTCGACAATGTGTCCGCTACTAATTTAACTGGCAGCACAGACACCAAATATGCTGTATTTATTACAGAATGAGTCAGCACCAACGCAGCATATACAGCTGTTTGTAATATAGTGCTCCCTACACTAACAAGTCCTTCAAGCGTACCAGATGTGTGACGCCATGTATCCGAAACTCCCGAACGATACCGGCGCCATCCTCGAAATAACTCTTCGTTTATAGATTGGAAATAATCAGATAAACTCTCATACCCTTTCGTAACAAACTGCCAAGGAGCAGATACTGCAAACCTAGCAACGCCTGCTACTGCTGCGACTACGTATGGCAGTGCCAAGATACTAGTGGCTGCAAGTAATAATGTTTGCAATGCGCCGCCTAACACTGAATTTAATGCAGCAAATGGACGCAACAAGGTCGCTAACAATGGCACACGCGCAAATACTGGAGCGAATAATGCTGAAACTTGCGCATTCAGGCGAGCAAAAAACTGTAATGCTCGTGCTACTACTGCACTGTTGGCAATACTTGTAGCCATAGATTGCATTATTGCGCGCATATTCGCCACCATAGTTTTTAGTGCATTCGGAGACAATGCTGATACCGCATAAGTGCCAATTGAATTAATTGTTTGCCATGCATCAATCACAACATTACTAAGCCACGCTCGAATAATAGAAAACATGGCCATTGCATTTTCGCTAGCATTGGCCGCTACAGAACTCATATATGAAGGCATATCCTTTCTCCTAATCAATTGTAAATCTATGCTGCAATAGCAGCCATGCTATCAAATGCAAATATTAAATAAAATAGCGCGCAAAAAATTGCTTAGTTAACGTATGGAAGTGCGGTGTGTGACAATATTAAGGACGACATAAACTCACTAACAGTGAATTTACTTGCGCAGGATCATTATTATTCTCTAGCAAGGCATTTACCTGCTTAGTATTGGCAATAAACGTATCTGCTTGTTGCAAAATGCGCGCAATTTCAGAATCGCGTTCGTTTACTTTGTTCAAGATTGTGGCC
>DATIHV010000242.1:0-7171 GCA_035480295.1 Gammaproteobacteria bacterium | reverse complement strand
ATCCTATATAACAGCAACACATCTTGATAGTCGGCTTTGATGCGTAAATACTGTTGCATCATTGGAGTGTGCGGCACTACTTCTTGCATTGCTTAGATTCTACATTCGTTTGGCACTGATGGATCTGAAGCTGAGCTGCTAACAGCGCAAACCCACGATACAGTTTCAGTAGGAGTATCATAACTAGGAGTTAACGTGAAGGATATAGCGCCGGCACTTGATGTAGTGGTGACCGTAATCACACCATTGGCACTTACCGTGCATGTGGAAATATAACGACTAAGAGTAGTTGGAACTGTAACCCCGGTGCCAGATCCAGTCGTTGTGCCTAAGCTTGCGATTTTATTAACGACACTACTTTGTACTGGTGCAACCGACTGTATTGCATCAGAGACTTTACTCTGGGTAAGGTATGTGTTCATAGCTGGGTACGCTAGAAGACCAACTGTAATAGCGATGGCAAGTGCTACCATAAGTTCAAGTAGTGTAAAACCATATTTTGGTTTGCAAGTTAGGCTCATAGTATTGTTCCGAATCCTTTAGTTTAATGTTAACAGAAATTCTGCTAATGTGTGAAGTTGAATTTCAATATTTTAGCATCGCTATGGCTTTTTGACATTTCGCTAAGCCTGGTAGAAATGTCATCTTAAAACTTAAGGATCGTACATCGATGGCTTCAGATACCGTTAAAGCAAAAATTATTTATTTAAAAGATTACTTACCTCCAGAATATTTGATCGATAGTATAGATTTGGATTTTGATTTAAACGAGGACGTTACAAAAGTAAAATCGCGTTTAACGGTACGAAAAAATCCTGCCAGCAAAGCGGCAACTAACCAATTAATTCTGAATGGTGAAAATCTAGTATTAAAGGAAGTACACCTTAATAATAAGCAACTTTCGGCGCTTGAATATGACATAAATGAAGAAACGCTAAAACTAAGCAACGTTCCTGATGAATTCACTTTACAAATTGTCACTGAAATTAAACCGCAAGAAAATACCGCGCTAAGTGGCTTGTATAAATCGAGCAACATTTATTGCACACAATGCGAGGCAGAGGGTTTTAGACGTATTACCTATTATTTGGATAGGCCAGATGTGATGGCCACGTATAAAGTGACTATACATGCCGATAAAGATAAATATCCAGTATTGCTCTCTAACGGTAACTTAATTGCAAGCGGCAGTGATAGCACCCGACGTCACTTTGCAACATGGGTAGATCCATTCAAAAAACCTTGTTATTTATTTGCGATGGTAGCAGGGGATTTGGTTGCCATAGAAGACACTTTTGTTACGTTGTCCGGTCGCTTAGTACAACTTAAAGTTTTTGTTGAGCGGCAAAACATAGAGCAAACTGCACACGCAATGGCAGCACTGAAAAAATCTATGTTGTGGGACGAGCAAGCATATGGACGCGAATATGATTTAGATATTTACATGATTGTGGCCGTTAACGACTTCAACATGGGAGCTATGGAAAATAAAGGCTTAAATATTTTTAATTCCAAATATATTTTAGCAAGCGCTGATACTGCTACGGATAAAGATTTTGAACATGTAGACGTGGTTGTTGGGCATGAATATTTTCACAACTGGTCTGGTAATCGCGTAACGTGCCGCGATTGGTTTCAATTGAGCCTAAAAGAGGGCTTTACTGTTTTTAGAGAGCAACAATTTACACAGCACATTACGCAATCGCCTGTGACCAGAATCGAAGAAGTGAAGAATATGATCACGCGGCAATTTGCGGAAGATGCTGGACCGTTAGCGCATCCAGTACGCCCTGACTCATATATGGAAATCAATAATTTTTATACAGTAACCATTTACGAAAAGGGCTCGGAAGTTATTCGTATGTTGCATACATTGTTAGGCCCGGAAAAATATCGTATTGGTACAGATTTGTACTTTGCACGTTTTGATGGTCAAGCGGTTACCACAGATGATTTTGTAGCGGTTATGCAAGAATCATCAGGCATTGATTTGACGCAGTTCAGACTCTGGTACACGCAAGCTGGAACTCCAGAGGTTACCGTAGAAGAAAGTTATGACCCGGCGCAAAAAACATACACGCTTTCTCTCTCCCAATATACGCCTGATACACCAGGACAAACGAACAAACAACCATTGCATATCCCAATCGCATTAGGTTTGCTTGATGCAAATGGCAATGATATACACATTGATAATAATGTATTATCTTTAACCAAAGCACAGCAGCAGTTTGTTTTTGAAAACATTGCTAGCGAACCGCATTTATCAATTTTACGAGATTTTTCTGCACCAATAAAAATAAAGCGCGTTGTATCTGATGAAAAGTTGTCGTTCTTATTAATAAAAGACAGCGATAACTTTAATCGTTGGTATTCTGGGCAGCAACTATACGTAAATATGCTGTTAAAATTAGTAACAGACGTACAGAATGAGAAAACTTTGCGCCTGCCTGAGCTGTTGGCCGAAACATTTGTGCAAATACTATTAGATGACCAGTTAAATATCAGCTTAAAATCAGAGTTATTGACGCTTCCATCTACGCAAATATTAATTGATGCAATGCAGCCCGCAGACACTGACGCAATATACGTGGCGAAGAAATTTGTTATTACTTCGTTAGCGGAGAAATTCTATAAAGAGTTGCATACTATGTATGAAACTTATGCAGTGCCAGGGCCGTACAAGTACACTGCGGAGGATGCCGCAAAGCGCGCCTCTCGCAATGTAATTTTAAGTTACATTTTAAGCACGAAGAAGCCAGATGCTATTATATTGGCAGAGCAGCAATATAATAAAGCCAATAACATGACCGACACCATCGCCGCGCTCGCCACATTGGTCAATATTAATTGTAATCAACGCATAGAAGCGTTGATAGATTTCTATAATACCTGGTCCAGCAATCCACTGGTTGTTAATAAATGGTTTGCAATTCAAGCTGGGTCTGATTTGGACGATACACTCGAACAAGTGAAAGCCCTAATGCGTCACGAAGCATTTGATATTAAAAATCCCAATAAGGTTTATGCATTAATAGGCGGCTTCTGTATTGGTAACCCGGTTAAATTCCACGTTGCAACCGGCGACGGATACAAATTTTTAGGCGATATTGTTTTGCAGCTAAACAACTTAAATCCGCAAGTTGCATCACGCATGATTAACCCTTTAACACAGTGGCAAAAGTTTGATCCAGCGCGCCAAGAACTGATGTGTCAGCAGCTCATTAGAATCAAGAATGAAAAGAACCTGTCGACAGATTTGACTGAGGTGGTAAGTAAGTCATTGGAAAAATATGGATCAAAATAGGTCTTGATTGCCAATTAACCCTTCTACCTAACAATAAGTCGTGTTATGATTTCCGAAGTGTAGGTACTTAGTTATATCGAGGGTTGAATAAGTCTATGGACTTAACTCAACTGAAATAAGCTAAATAGGGATTCGCGAAGGAGTTAACATGTCAAGTGATGTGACGTTATTAGACACGGCATTGGATAAAGCACGCTACATCGCAACAGGGTTGTTGTTATGTTTCACTAGCCAGCAAGCGTTTGCTGGTTCTTTTCAATTGCATGAGCAAAGTGTAACGTATCTTGGTAATGCGTTTTCAGGAACGGCATCAACTGCAGAAGATGCTAGTACTGGATACTACAATCCTGCCGGGTTGCCATTACTTAAGAACCCACAAATAGTGGTTTCGGGTATTTACTATCATGGCACTATAAAATTATACAACGCACATGCCACCAACAATCTTGGTGCGAATGTCGCTTCTAACCCTACAAGTTGGCCAGTAAGCAGTGCCTTGGTTCCTGGCGTGCATTTAAGCGCGAACATAAACAAAAACTGGTCGGTTGGTATTGGTGTGGTCGCGCCATTTGGCTTGAGTACCAAATACAACAGCACTAGTATCGCGCGCTACATGGCAACAAAATCTGAAATTCAAACTATAGATATCACTCCATCAGTTGCATACAAGATAAACTGCCAATGGTCTGTTGGTGCTGGGTTTGACGCGATGCATGTAAAAACAGTTCTAGATTCGGATATCTTTTTTGGTAGCGAAGGCTATGTAAAAAATAATGGCCATGCTTGGACTTATGGCTATCATTTAGGCGTATTATTTCAAGCCAGCAAAGATACTCGCATGGGTTTGGTTTACTACTCATTGTTTAACCCGCATATCCATGCCAAGGTAAGTACTTTAGGTTATCCTTCAGCTTCAAAGCCAACATCTTCATCAAGCACAGTCAATTTGCCTGATCGCATAGTCTACAGTATTACGCACATGTACTCCGATCAATGGACTGGGGTTGGTGATGTTGAATGGGTACACTGGAGCCGATTGCAATCACTTACTGTTAACTATAACAACAACACCGCAACGTATATTCCTATGTTTGGCAAGAACACATGGCGTGTATCTTTAGGTGCTAATTACAAATACTCAGAATGCCTGCTGTTTAAAGGTGGGATAGCTTACGATGAATCACCTATTCGCACTGTATATAGAATTGCCCCATTACCAGATTCAGATCGTTACTGGATCGCGCTTGGTGTCAAATACAAAGTGTATAAACAGTTGTCGTTTGACGTAGCATATGCGCATTTATTTTTCAAGAAGTGTTCAATACAAGAAACCGGTACAGTTAACGGAGTTGTTAGACAAACACTATATGGGAATTACAAAAGCTCTGCGGACCTAGTAGGTATACAACTGACGTGGAATTTTGTATAATTTAGTCTCGTGCTACCAAAAGACGATGACGGATTTTTTGTCGAGTATTTTGGTTTTAGACGCGAAGGCGAGGAGAGAGCCATCGGAGTTTACACGTAGTAAATGAGAAGGCGAACGACGAAGCCGACAAAGTATAAAACCAAAAGACGACGACAAAATGGGAATTATAGCAGTAGCTGTAATGAGTGAGGGTCGATCCCTGTAATTTAGACAAAAAGGAATATAGAAGTTATGCCACGGAAAACTGATAAACGTATACGACTTATCGAAGCAGCAAAGGTTCTGATTCATCAACAAGGGTTTAACCTAACAACGCTAGCAGATATTGCTCAAGAAGCGGATGTGCCATTGGGGAATGTGTACTACTACTTCAAGACGAAGGAAGCGATTGGAGAAGCTGTAATTGAGAAACGTGCAACAGAGTATGCGGAAATGTTAGCGCGTCTTGATGAAATTCAAGATCCAGCATCACGACTACGTGCATTCGTAGACACAAGCGTGGAAGAACTAGAATTGATTGCTCGTTATGGTTGCCCTATTGGCGGATTATGCCAAGAGTTGGGCAAGCAAGGCGGTAGTTTAGCTGATCAAGCTGCTAAGTTATTGCATGACATTCTGCAGTGGTCTGAAGCTCAATTTCGCGCACTAGGTCTTGCTGATCGTGCCGCAGAATATGCTTTGAATCTAGTATCAAGCATTCAAGGTATGCACTTGTTAACGCACACTTTCAAAGATCCTAAACTAGCAAAGAGACAAACAGATACTTTATTATCTTGGTTGGAGCAAACTTTAGGAATGAAGTTGGCACCTGTAGCAATTAAGAAACGTGAAGTTGAAACAGAATCAGCATATTAATGATCTTCGTAACACTACTGAACAAGCCTGCGGCACACTGCAAGGGCTTGTTTCAGTAGTTGTGTCTCCCAGTGCGCAACAGCTTTACTTATTCCATAACTCGTCATTAATCAAAACATACACAATTTCCACTGCAAAAAACGGCCTTGGTGAACAAAAAAATAGTTACCAAACTCCGCGTGGTTTGCACATGATACGTGCTAAAATTGGCGCTACAGCGCCCATTAATGCAATTTTCAAAGAACGTCGCTTTAACGGTGAAATTTATACTCCAGAATTAAATGAGCAATTTCCAACCCGTGATTGGATTTTGACCCGTATCTTGTGGTTAAGCGGTTTAGAGCCAGGTGTTAATCGTCTAGGTAATGTAGATACTATGCAACGCTATATATATATTCATGGCTCGCCAAGTGAAAGACCTACTGGTACACCCACATCAAAAGGATGTATTCGTATGCGTAATGAAGACATTATCGAGTTTTTTGATTTGGTACCATATGGTACCCAAGTTCTAATAGAACGGTATTAGTAGAAATCATCGCATCGTGCATTGCATGTCATCCCCGAAAATGCACAGCATTTAGCATGTCATCCCCGAAAATGCATAGCATTTATCGGGGATCTAATACTATTTCTCAACATACAAAATGTTCAAATTCTGCAGCGGCACATAATTTTCCGCAGCAAATTGCAAAGTATTATTAGCACTACGCTTTAACTCGTCATTCCAACATAACATCACGTGCATATTTTTAGGATTTTCTATAGTCAAATTAAAACGTTGTATAGGGTTAGCCCATAACTGGTTGGTGTTAGTCGCAAACTTAAGTTCTTTTACATCAATTGCGGACTTTTTAGTGGTTTGATTTTTATAAGCACTTAACAATGTTTGATAATCGCCTTTGGTTGGACAATATTGTTGAATTTTTGGCCAATATTTCTCAACTTGCTCCTGCAAGTTTGTAACTGCAGTTTCGTCCGCCAATGTCCAATGTACTGCTACATTCCAAACTTTCTTCACCATTTTTGCAGGCAATTTTAATAAAGCTGCAAAGCTGCTAATTTTTATACTTTGTGCGGCGATGATAGGTTTATATGTCTGCTCAATACTGACTTTGCTATTAGCTGGAAATGTTTGCTGCCAATAGTAATATGTTTGTGTGGTCCATGTTGGCGTTTCTTCGCGCTGATCGATCAAATGTAAATTACGTAATTTTGCGATTAAGCTTGCGCGATTTGGAGATGCATCAACAGTATGAATCGCGGCTATAGGATCGAAAGGTAAGCCCAAGGCTTTTAACTCGCGCGATACATCCCGCCCGTTGCTATTAATTGCGTGCTGTACAGTTTGGTATGGAGTTTGTTTTTGGTTAACTACTAGCGAGGTAGGCGGTGATGCAAGCACTAGAGTTTCAGTAATCTCATGCGCGGCGGTGTTGTGATATACATAGGCAACTTTGATTTGATCTAGGCTTAAATTAATCTCTTGGGTTTCTATAATAAGGTGTGGCGAGCGCATAGTTTGTAAGCCACCTTGATAAGTTTGGGCGATAACAATACAGGGCCAGAATAGCACTATT
>DATIHV010000241.1:0-2828 GCA_035480295.1 Gammaproteobacteria bacterium | reverse complement strand
ATGCAAGGCATATTGGAAGATACTACCGATTCACCTAGTCATGCCGCAATTAGTGCAGATTTGCTGTGGTCACAAATGAAGGTAAATTTCTGTACCTTTGGTCAATAGAGTACAGCCACCCTATACAGAGTGGCTGTTTTCAATCTAATGCATAGTTCCTGAAGTATTTCTAACCACATAACACTGATAAATATTTAACATTGTAATATTGTTTTGCGCTATCTCAAAGGCAGATTGCTCAGAAATATCCTTGATGTATGGATCAGAGTTGTAGTTCATCAACAATTTTACTACGTTCACATGGTTTTTGCGTGTTGCTTCGTGCAGTGGAGTGCTCCAAGCAAGATCGCGAGCGTTGGGGTTGGCATTATGTTCTAATAATAAGCGTACAAATTGTTCGTCGCCTTTATTGGCGCTCCAGTGTAGAGGTGTACAGAGTCCGGCATCTAGGGTGTTAATATCGGCACCAAAATCTAGTAAAAGTTTGCCGATTTCGTATAAGCTTTCTTTTGCTGCAATATGTAAAGGGGTTTTGTTGCCCAAGCCACGTAGGCTTGAAACAATAGCATCATCGTGGTTGGCACCTTGATCTTCATCAAAAACTGCATCTGTTATAGTACGTATGTTTGGGTTCGAACCGGCTTCTAATAATCGTTTTACGATAGTAACATTGCCCTTAAGTGTTGCGATGTGTAATGAACTTAAACCAGCTTCATCTTGTTCGTTTGTTTGATGGCCATTTATTATTAGTTGCTCGGCTTCTTTGAAATTATTAAGTTTTAAAGCCTGTAAAATTGTTCTCATAGTGTATAACCTGTAAAGGGTACGTCTTTAAATATTACATCATCAAGACGGAACCGCAAGTTAGTATGAAAACAAACTACGTGTTACGGTAGAGAATTCGCGTTCACTATACCTTTCAAATTAAGGTATAATTTAGAAAGTGAGCCAGAATGGTAGATACTTATGTCGTTAATAAAATGGATCAGCGCACGCGAAGTCTTAGATTCGCGCGGAATACCTACTGTAGAGGCTGAGGTTTTATTAGCGAATGGCGCTAAAGGCACCGCAATGGTGCCGGCTGGCGCATCTACGGGTACACGTGAAGCGCTGGAATTGCGCGATGGCGGCTCGCGCTATATGGGTAAAGGGGTATTACGAGCCGTCGCAAATATCGAAAATGATTTACGTCCCGCCTTATTGGGTAGGTCTGCGCTGCAACAAATAGAAATTGACCAAACCATGATTAATTTGGATGGGACTGCAAATAAAGCAAAATATGGTGCCAATGCGATCTTAGCCGTTTCTATTGCGGTCGCGCGCGCGGCAGCAAATTGTAATCAAGTGCCATTTTATAGCTATTTGCATGATATGTTTGACCCTTCGCTGCCATATAGTTTACCTATACCAATGCTTAATATAATTAATGGTGGGTTACATGCGGACAATAACCTCAGTATTCAGGAGTTTATGATCGTGCCATTTGGTGCGCCAAATTTTGCTGAAGCTATGCGTTATGGTGTAGAGATTTTTTATGCTTTGAAGGCATTTTTAAAAAAACATGGCAAACACACTGCCGTAGGCGATGAAGGCGGTTTTGCGCCGGATCTAGAAAACAATGTGGCAGCGATAGAAAGCATTTTAGCTGCAATAGAGCAGGCTGGGCTGCGTCCCGGACAAGATGTCGGGCTTGCTATAGATGCCGCCAGTAGTGAATTTTACGAAGACGGTTTGTATCATCTGCAAGCAGAAAATTTAACATTAAATAGCGATGAGTTAATCGCTTATTATGTAAACCTGGTGAAACAATATCCAATATTATCTATAGAAGATGGCTTAGCCGAAGATGACTGGTCGGGTTGGCAAAAATTAACTGCTATGCTTGGTGCAACAACGCAAATTGTTGGTGATGATGTATTTGTTACCAATACGCACATATTAGAACGCGGCATTGCGGAAAATATTGCTAATGCGATCCTAATTAAAATAAATCAAATTGGCACGTTAACTGAAACGTTGGCGGCAATTAAAATGGCGCAAGATGCTAAGTATGCAACAATTATTTCCCATCGATCAGGTGAGACTGAGGATACAACAATCGCTGATCTTGCTGTTGCGACTAATGCCAAGCAAATTAAAACTGGATCTTTATGTCGTTCGGAACGCGTTGCAAAATATAACCGATTGCTAAGAATCGCAACAGAACTTGGGCCAGAAGCACAATATGCAAGAGTATGGTAATAACATGTTGCGCAACGTAACCATAATTTTGGCGGTAATTTTTTGTTTGCTAGAGTACCGTTTTTTGTTTAGCAGCGACAGCATTGTGCAAGTAATGCGTTTGAAAAAATCAGTAGCAACGCAAGTAAGCGAAAATTCTGCATTGCAGCAGCGCAATGAATTAATAGCGGCCAAAATCAGCTATTTGAAAAAGTCTGCCGTGGCAATAGAAGAACATGCACGTTACGAGTTGGGAATGATTAAACGTGGTGAAAAGTACTATCAAGTAGTAGAGCCTATAGAATAGAAGCTAAAGGATAGCGAGCGAAAAACTATGAAAATATTAGTAACAAATGATGATGGCGTATACGCACCGGGTCTTACTGCCTTATATGAAGCATTAAAAGATTTTGGCGATGTTTCTGTGGTTGCGCCGGATCGTGATCGCAGCGGCGTAAGTAACTCTTTAAGTTTAAATCGTCCCATGCGCGTACGTGAAATGAGCAATGGCTTCTTTTGTATCGAAGGCACTCCAGCGGATTGCGTGTATCTAGGTTTACGCGGCTTATTAAATGAACGCCCCAAAATGATTGTATCCGGTATAAACT
>DATIHV010000240.1:0-2832 GCA_035480295.1 Gammaproteobacteria bacterium | reverse complement strand
ATTTGCTGCAGGTGCTGTATTATCAACCGGTGCGGCAATCACCGCGCCCAATAATAAAAATACCAGCGTAACTAAAAGGGCGTAGAATTGTAGGCGCTTCATTATTTATTGCTCCCCGTAGCAAGTTTAGAAATTAAATCTTCCAACAATATGGCTTGTGATGTTAATTCAATTAAACTCCAATCCTTCAAGAAATTTTCGGATTGCCCTGGAACAATTTCTACATAATTGTCGCCAAGCAAACCAGCAGTCAAAATTTTAGCCGATGAATCATCGGGAATTTTTGCAAAATCATTTTGTATTGCCAATAAAGCTAATGCTTCATATTCACCGGACTCAGTTTTCTCAAGAGATATGTTTACGACGCGCCCTACAGTTACACCACATATCGTAACTTTAGATCGTACTTTTAATCCACCAATATTCGTGAATGAAGCTTTAACTATATAAGAGCCTTTGGCACTATAAAAATTGCTCAAGCCGCTAACCTGCAATGCTAGCATTAACAATGCTGCAATGCTTAAGACTACAAACAATCCTACCCAAATTTCAATTTTTCTATTTTTCATAGTTAAATCCCACGAAACATTACCGCGGTTAAGAAAAAGTCTAATCCTAAAATGCATAATGAGGAATAAACAACGGTTTTAGTGGTAGCCCGACCAATGCCTTCCGATGTTGGTGTGCTATTGAGCCCTTGGTATACCGCAATCCAAGTCACCACTGTCGCAAATACTATACTTTTAATAATACCATTCTGCACATCTTCTTTAAAATCAACCGACACCTGCATATTTGACCAAAACGCGCCGTCGTCAACGCCTAGCCAATCAACACCCACCGTATATCCACCAATGATTGCCACCGCATTAAAAATTAATGTTAACATTGGTAAAGATATTTGTCCGGCCCAAAAACGCGGGGCTATAACTCGGTGCAATGGATCAACGCCCATCATTTCCATTGATGATAATTGCTCAGTAGTTTTCATTAAAGCAATTTCTGCAGTTAATGCTGAGCCGGCGCGACCAGAAAATAACAGCGCACCAACTACCGGGCCAAGTTCACGCACCATGCTAAGTGCAATCAATTCACCTAATGCTTGATCCGCACCAAAGCGGGATAAAATATTATAGCCTTGCAATCCCAACACCATGCCTATGAAAAATCCGGATACAAGTATGATTATTAATGATAAAACACCCACCGAATATAATTGTGCGACTAAGCGTGCAGGACCATGTACAAAATCTGGTTTAGAAAAAATTGCAAAAAATATTGCGCGGGATGCGCGTCCAATGCTTTCTAAAACTGCTAAGGTTCTATAGCCTATATCATATAAATAATTTTCTAGCATCGATCTGCCCCCCACAAATCCTCGGCGTAGGTTTGCGCCGGATAATGGAATGGTACGGGCCCATCAGGTAATGCTTGCATAAATTGTCTTACCCATTCATCATCTGAATTAATCAAATCATCAGGCGATCCAGCTCCTACTACTTGGCCATTTGAAATTAAAAAAATTTGATCTGCAATGCTAATCGTTTCATGAATATCATGTGATACTAAAATTGAAGTCATATCTAAAGCATCATTTAACAAACGTATCAATTGCACTAACACTCCCAGTGAAATCGGATCTTGTCCAGTAAATGGCTCATCGTACATAATAAAATCTGGATCAAGTGCTATCGCGCGCGCTAAAGCTACACGCCGTGCCATGCCACCCGACAATTCGCTTGGCATTAATGAATGTGCACCACGCAAGCCTACCGCTTGTAATTTCATCAGCACTAAATCATGAATCATGCTTTCTGGTAAATTAGTATGTTCGCGTAACGGGAAAGCAACATTTTCAAACACAGATATATCGGTGAACAACGCACCGCTTTGAAACAACATGCCCATTCTGGATCGAATTTTATATAATCCGCTTTTGGAGATCTTGGTTATATCCTGCCCTTCTATATCAATAGTACCTTCATCTGGCATGATCTGCCCACCAATTAAACGTAATAAGGTAGTTTTGCCGCAACCGCTGGGTCCCATGATGGCAGTAACTTTTCCGCGCGGAATATTCAGACTCGCTTTTTCAAAAATTACTTTTGAATCGCGTTTAAAAGTTAAATCTTTAATTTCTATAATGTTATGATTTGCGCTCAATACGTTATCCTTTAGCATCCAAATATAATAATCTATTCTCGGTTCGACTCATCATCAAACTACTCAACAGACATCATACACCTTACTACCTTTTATATTATCAGTGTAGTATAATTAGTTTAAACACTAACTGAATATTACACATGGATAAAGACCTATTAGTAATTGGCGGCGGCATAAATGGTGTTGGTACAGCTGCCGATGCCGCTGGTCGCGGCTTATCAGTAGTGTTATGCGAAATGAATGACCTAGCTAGTGCCACGTCTTCTGCTAGCAGCAAGTTAATTCACGGCGGTCTGCGTTATTTGGAAAATATGGAATTTGGCTTGGTACGCGAATCATTACGTGAACGACGTACTTTATCTAAACTTGCTCCGCACTTAATTAAACGTCAAGACTTTGTTATGCCCCATAGTCCGGCATTGCGGCCGATGTGGATGTTGCGCGCTGGTTTATTTATTTATGATCATTTGAGTTTTGATTCACACATGCCACGCAGCACAGCGTTAGCAACACCAACTTTAGAAACTTTGGGCCTGCAAAAACAATACACTAAAGCCCTACAATATTATGATTGCACTGTTGATGATAGTCGTCTTGTTCTGCATGTTGCATTACTAGCGCGACAACATGGCGCCGAAATTTACCCACACACTAAATTAGTGAAAG
>DATIHV010000239.1:0-15063 GCA_035480295.1 Gammaproteobacteria bacterium | reverse complement strand
ATTTTTGGTCGGCGCAGTAGAAGAGCAGGTGGCTAACTTGGTTGTGGCGCAGTTACTTTTCTTAGAATCCGAAAACCCTGATAAAGATATTTCTCTCTATATAAACTCACCAGGCGGCGTGGTAACTGCTGGTATGGCTATTTACGATACAATGCAGTTCATCCGGCCAGATGTAAGCACTCTGTGTGTTGGACAAGCTTGTAGCATGGGTGCGTTATTATTAGCTGGTGGTGCGAAAGGTAAGCGCCATGTTCTACCTAATTCACGCGTTATGATTCACCAGCCATTAGGTGGATACCAAGGCCAAGCTGCCGACATCGAAATCCACACCAAGGAAATTTTAGAGTTACGTGACAGGCTAAATAAGATCCTAGCATTCCATACAGGACAACCAATTGACAAGATTGCCAAGGATACCGATCGCGACAATTTCATGGGCGCCAAGGAAGCTACGGAATACGGCATTGTGGATTCTGTACTAGAAAACCGTACCGATCATAGCAAAGCGTAGTATCACGCAAAGTTATAGAATCGGGTTTATAATGAAAATTAAGTAGTGCCAAAAACGTTAGCCTTGAAAAAAAAGCGAGCATCCCCATATTTCAGATATGGTGATGAGTAATAAAGAGGAGCACACATGACTGATAGAAAAGACGACGGCAAAGATAATCATGGTAAGCTGCTCTATTGTTCCTTCTGTGGCAAGAGCCAACATGAAGTACGGAAATTAATTGCAGGACCTTCTGTTTTTATTTGCGATGAATGCGTTGAATTATGTAACGACATCATTCGTGAAGAAATAGAAGAAAAGCAACCTTCTGCATCTGGTGTTGAGCAGGTAACCCTGCCTACTCCAAAAGAAATTTTAGAAATTCTCGATCAATATGTAATCGGTCAGTCTATACCGAAGAAGATTCTGTCTGTGGCGGTTTATAACCACTACAAACGTTTGCAGCTGCAACGTGAAGATGTACTAGACACAAGTGCTACTCCAACTGCAGATGACTCTCAGGTTGAGATTGGTAAAAGCAATATTTTGCTAATTGGTCCAACTGGTAGTGGTAAAACATTGCTTGCTGAAACCTTAGCTCGCCTGCTAAACGTGCCGTTTACAATTGCAGACGCAACTACATTAACCGAAGCAGGTTACGTAGGTGAAGACGTTGAAAATATTATTCAAAAGTTATTACAAAAATGTGACTACGATGTTGAAAAAGCCCAAACCGGTATAGTTTACATCGACGAAATTGATAAAATTTCCCGTAAGACTGAAAACCCATCAATTACGCGCGACGTATCTGGCGAAGGTGTACAACAAGCACTGCTAAAACTTATTGAAGGCACGGTCGCATCTGTTCCACCACAAGGCGGCAGAAAACACCCGCAACAAGAGTTCTTGCAAGTAGACACACGCGGTATTTTATTTATTTGCGGCGGTGCGTTCGCTGGTCTGGACAAAATTATTCGCCAACGTACTGACAAGAGCGGTATAGGTTTTGCGGCGGAAATCATTAGCAAAAACGATAGCAAATCTGAAAACGAATTAATGCAACAAGTTGAGCCGGAAGATTTAATCAAATACGGTTTGATCCCAGAGTTCGTTGGACGTTTGCCAATTATGGCAACTTTAGAAGAGTTAGATGAGCCTGCGTTAATTAGCATCTTAACAGATCCAAAGAATGCGCTAACCAAGCAATATCAAAAACTGTTTGAAATGGAAGGTGTTGACATTGAGTTTCGTGAAGATGCCTTGGAAGCAGTTGCTAAAAAAGCTATGAAGCGTAAAACTGGTGCGCGTGGTTTACGTTCAATACTTGAAAACGTTTTATTAGACACTATGTATGAATTACCATCTATGCACGGTGTTACAAAAGTAGTAATCGATAGTGCTGCAGTAAATGGCGAATCTAAGCCACTGCTCATATTCGAAAATGCAGAAAAAGTGCTACGTCGCGCGGGAGAATAATTAAGTTTAAAAGGGGAGAGGTATAAATGTCTGAGGATACTATCAATAGCCCAGAAGTAGTTGATTTGACCAGCGAGATGCCATTACTTCCTTTACGCGATGTTGTTGTTTATCCGCACATGGTTATTCCGTTGTTTGTTGGGCGTGAACGCTCAATACAGGCTTTGGAAGCGGCTACTAGGGTAACAAGCGTATTCTTTTAGCTACGCAAAAAGAAGCAACTTTAGACGAACCAAATAAAGAAGACATTTATCACGTCGGTACGATTTCCAATATTCTACAATTATTAAAATTACCAGATGGTACGGTAAAAGTATTAGTAGAAGGAATTCATCGTGGCGTGGTGAAAAGTTATCAACAAACCACACCATATTTTTCCGTAGTTGTCGAAGAGCTGAAAAACGAAGGCTCAGACATTCCTGACATCGCTGTTATATTGCGCTCATTAATGTCGCAATTTGAACAATACATTAAGCTCAATAAAAAGATCCCGCCTGAAATTTTAACCTCATTAGCGGGTATTGATGATCCAGTGCGGTTGGTGGACACAATTGCTGCGCACATGTCTTTAAAAATTGCCGAAAAACAAAATGTGTTGGAAGTGGCCAATGTCACTGAACGCATCGAACATTTAATGGCAATTATGGAATCCGAAATTGACTTGCTACAAGTTGAAAAACGTATTCGTGGCAATGTTAAACGCCAAATGGAAAATAGCCAGCGCGCTTATTACTTGAGCGAGCAAATGAAAGCCATTCAAAAAGAATTAGGCGACATGGGTGAAGAAGGCGCCAATGAAGTAGAAGATTTAAGCAAAAAAATTGCCAAGTCTGGCATGACTAAAGAAGCACAAGAAAAAGCCCAAGCCGAATTAAACAAATTAAAGATGATGTCACCCATGTCTGCCGAAGCAACAGTCTGTAGAAATTACATTGATTGGATGGTATCAGTGCCGTGGAAGAAACGTAGTAAAACAAAAATTGATCTGCCAGCAGCAGAGAAAGTTTTGAATGCTGAGCACTACGGTTTGGAAAAAGTTAAAGAGCGTATTTTAGAATACCTCGCTGTACAGCAGCGTGTGCAAAAGATTAAAGGACAAGTATTATGTTTGGTTGGCCCACCAGGTGTTGGTAAGACTTCACTCGGACAATCCATTGCTAACGCGACTGGACGCAAATTTGTGCGCATGGCATTAGGTGGCGTACGTGATGAAGCTGAAATACGCGGGCATCGTAAAACATATATCGGTGCAATGCCAGGCAAAATTGTACAAAAGATTGCCAAAGTTGGCGTGCGCAATCCATTATTCTTGCTCGACGAAGTCGATAAAATGGCGATGGATTACCGTGGTGATCCTGCATCCGCACTATTGGAAGTTTTAGATCCAGAGCAAAACAGTAAGTTTGGTGATCATTATTTAGAAGTTGATTATGATTTATCCGATGTTATGTTTATTGCCACAGCAAATTCGTTAAACATCCCAGCACCATTGCTAGATCGTATGGAAGTAATTCGCATCGCGGGTTATACCGAAGATGAAAAGCTCAATATCGCGTTAAATTATTTATTGCCTAAACAGATCACAAATAATGGGCTAAAACCTACCGAATTGGCTGTTTCACGTGAAGCATTATTAGAAATTGTGCGTTATTACACCCGCGAAGCAGGTGTGCGTAGTTTAGAGCGCGAAATTTCCAAACTGTGTCGCAAGATCGTAAAACAAATTCTTATGACACCGGAAGTAACTACGTATGTAATTGGACCAGAAGATCTTGAATCATTCCTCGGAGTGCGTAAATACCGCTTCGGCGAAGTTGAGGAGCAAGATCGTATCGGCCAAGTTACCGGTTTAGCCTGGACCGAAGTCGGTGGTGAAATACTAACCTTGGAAGTTGCCACAATGCCTGGTAAAGGCAAAGTAACGCGTACGGGTAAACTTGGCGACGTAATGCAAGAATCGATTGAAGCGGCGATGACAGTAGTACGCAATCGCGCAACATCACTAGGCATTAAAGCTGAATTCTTTGAAAAACAAGATATTCACGTACACGTTCCAGAGGGCGCAACTCCAAAAGATGGTCCAAGTGCTGGTATAGGCATGTGCGTGGCGTTAGTTTCAGCATGTACTAATATCCCTGTGCGTTGCGATGTAGCAATGACTGGTGAAATTACGTTACGTGGACAAGTACTACCAATTGGTGGCTTGAAAGAAAAGTTATTAGCTGCACGTCGTGCAGGTATTTCGCATGTAATTATTCCAAGCGAAAACGTACGTGATCTAAAAGAAATCCCGGAAAATATTTACGAAGACTTAGAAATTCATCCTGTAAAATGGATCGACGAAGTGTTCGACATTGCCCTTGCAAGCAAACCAGAGCCTTTAACTGCCGAGCAAACTGCGGAAGCAGCCAAAGCCGCGGAGAATAAAGATAAGGGCAGTGACGAGGTTAGAGCGCATTAGAGCTACCGCGTCGTTATGAAGGCGCGGGGTTATAACCTCGCGGCTTCATCACCATGCGGCAGCCTCTTAAATGTTACCCTACGAGTGGGCTTGTTGAGCGACGTGATCTGTTGCTATTTTTTGATGCGTTGCTGTCTTCAGAATCAGATCTGATCCCTTTTGTAGCAGCTTGCGCGCGCCAAGTAATTGCTTTGGTAAAATTGCGCCCCATGGCTTCACCAATCTTAGATCCTACTGTACCTGCAACATCATATAAGCCTAATTTGTAAGCAGCTGCATGTGCTGTTGCTTGGATTAAATCGAATTCTACAGGTTGTGCTGGATCGCAAGTATTTTTAAGTTGTTTCTCATTGGTGTTAGCACCATGTATGTGCTTTTCATAGGTAAAGCGATTGAAAGTACTATGCACGATAGCGAATAACATGGCCATGGCTTGTACACCAAATAGGATTCCTATGGTTTTGCTAAATGGGCTTCTAAGAAAATCTGCGATTGCGTTGCGGCTCTTTCTGAATAGTTCTTGCATGGCGGTTTCTCCAGGTTTGTTATGAGAATGCAAGCACTCTACCACCTTATAGTCAGCATGTAAACTACGATATGGATTCGCGCTAATTAAGTTTCAACGCTAACAAATGACATGGCAGCAACTACATTTGACATCGCTTTAATCTATAGGTATTCTCCTGGTTCTGCTTGACGGTAGGAGGGGGAGTTGGTATAAATTGCCAATCTCTATCCGGACAAGATTTTAAGGGGACGTTTGTGAACAAAGCTCAGTTGATTGATGCGATTGCGGTGGCAGCAGATTTACCGAAGACAGTAGCTAGTAAAGCTTTAGATGCAGTTTTAGATTGCATTTCTAAGTCTTTGGCTCAGGGAGACATGGTAGCGCTAATGGGATTTGGCACTTTTGCTGTGAAGGAACGCGCTGCACGTGCAGGTCGCAATCCTAAGACTGGCGCTGAAATCCACATTAAGGCAGCTAAGGTTCCAACATTCAAGGCTGGTAAGGCATTGAAAGACGTGGTTGACCAGACATCAACCGGTTAGAGAAGATTTAGAGTGTTGAAGCGAGTCTTTTGGTTTATTTACTGAAAACCAAAGGACGAAGTTTTAAATTGGGTGCTTAGCTCAGCTGGTAGAGCATCGCCTTTACACGGCGAGGGTCGGGGGTTCGATCCCCTCAGCACCCACCAAGATCATTTGTGGAGCGGTAGTTCAGTTGGTTAGAATACCGGCCTGTCACGCCGGGGGTCGCGGGTTCGAGCCCCGTCCGCTCCGCCACATTTAGAGCCCAAGAGCGTAAGGGTTTCGATTATGATGCAAAGAATACGTGATAAAGCGCAAGGATTTGGCGCATGGATAATAGTAGGGATAGTTGCATTTGTATTATGCTTCTGGGGCGTTAGCGGCTATATAAATAATGGCCCATCTTCCGTACTAGCCAAAGTCAATGGCCGAGAAATCACATCAGGCGAAGTAAACGACATTTATGACCGTTGGTTGCGTTCTGCTGCAACGCAAAAAGGTTTTGATATGTCGCAAATTGATGCTATCTCAATTAAACGTCAAATCACCATAGCATTAGCGCAACAAGCAGCCACTATTAAAGGTTTGAAGAAAGATGGCATGACTGTTAGCGATGCAATGGTCGTGCAAACTATAAGAAGTAAATCTGAGCTGCAACAAGATGATAAATTTTCTGTAGATTTATATAAGAAGTTGCTAGCACAATCCGGCATGAGCGAAGCTGAATTCGAAACTTTAATTCGCGATCAATTGCTGGTGCACCAATTGCAAGTGGCTGTGTTGGCTTCAAGTTTTGCTACACCAAAAGAAGCTGAACGCATTATAGGTTTGAAAAATCAAACTCGCGATTTTGGTTATAGCATCATTACTGCAGATAAATTTATAAAGAACGTAAAAGTTACAGATGAACAGATAGAAGAGTTTTATACAACGCACAAACAACAATTCGTAGTGCCAGACAAAGTGCAAGTAGAATACATTGAGCTCTCATTAGAAAGCTTGTTTAAGCAAATTCCAGTGACAGATCAAGCTCTACAAGAATACTACAAGGCAAACCAACAGTCTTTTGTAGAACCGCGTAAGTATCGTGTAAGTCATATTATGATTTTGGCGCCGGAAATTTCCGATGCTGCCCAAAGTGGCTCCGCGCAAAAGCAAATGGAAGATATATACGCGCAGTTACAAAAGGGTGGCAACTTTGCCAGCCTAGCCAAGAAATATTCTGAAGATAAATTATCAGCCAACAAGGGCGGTGATTTAGGTTGGACTACACAAAACGATGAATATCCTGCTGCAGTGTTTGCATTGCAAAAGAACGGCGAGTTCACTAAGCCAATCCAAACCGAATATGGCTGGCATATATTTCAGTTGGCGGACAGCAGTGGTGGTGGGGTGAAAAGTTTTGCCGCTGTTAAACCTACATTAGTTGAGCGTTACAAACGTGATGCAGCTGAAAAAATATTTAGTGCTAAAGGTGATGAGCTAGCAAATATAGCTTTTGAAAACCCAACCTCCTTAGGCGCTGCTAGCGAAAAATTAAATATGCCGATTCAAACTTCGTCATATTTCACTCGTCAAGGTGGCAGCGGTATTGCTGAATCACCAAACGTGATCAAAGCAGCATTTAGTGAAGACGTTTTTGCTAACAATCATAATAGCGATCTAGTCCGCGTTAGTGATGACACTTATGTAATATTGCGAGTCAAAGACAAACAGCTGTCCCACGAGATGTCACTGGCTGATGCACGCAAAGACATAATCACTTACATACAGCGCACTGCTGCACGTGATGAAGCTAAGCATATTGGTGAAGAACTGTTAACGGCGATAAAGGAAACCAATAATCCTAATAAAGCCGCTAGCGCACAAAGTCTAGAATGGATCACGAAGCGTAACGTAGAACGTGATAGTAAAGATGTTAGTTCGGAACTATTACAACGCATTTTTGTTATGCCTAAGCCTGTAGATGGGCAAGCATTTGCGGCGAGTGGATTCACATTACCTAACGGCGATTATGTAGTGGTAGCGATTACAAAAGTTAAGAATGGTATGTTGCAAAACACCGCAGAGTCGAGTTTGTTAGAAATGGTGAGCAAGCAAATTGCAAATCATGAAGCACAAATTGATTTTGCTTCGGTACAAGAAGCATTGATTGCACAGGCTAAAATTAAGTATTACTAAATACAGTAGGTATGAACATGTTAATTGAACCTAAAGTACGTGGATTTATTTGTACAACGGCGCACCCAGAAGGATGTGCATTGAAAGTTGAAGAGCAAATTGATTACGTGCGACGCCAAAACGTAAAATTGCCACGTAAAATAAAAAATGTATTAATCATTGGTTCGTCTACCGGCTACGGTTTAGCTAGTAGAGTCGTGGCTGGATTTGGTTTAGAGGCAAATACAATAGGTGTCTTCTTTGAACGCCCAGCTGCAGATAAACGTACGGCGTCTGCGGGCTGGTATAACACTGCTGCATTTGAGGCGCGTGCGCATCAAGCAGGATTATATGCGCGTAGCTTTAATGGTGATGCCTTTACTGATGCTATGAAACAACAAGTAATAGATTGTATCCGCAGCGATTGGAACGGCAAGGTTGATCTAGTGATTTATAGTTTGGCCGCACCACGCCGCCAAGATCCAACTGGCGCCGTTTATAGTTCAGTCTTAAAGCCAATTGGTAGGGCATATGAAGATAAAACTCTAGACATTATGAGTGGTGCAGTTTCTAACGTTTCAATAGAACCTGCAACTGAAGAAGAAATTGCCGCCACTGTTAAGGTTATGGGTGGTGAAGATTGGGCGCTATGGATGCAAGCTTTAATGCAAGCCGGTGTACTTGCCGAAAATGCTACAACTATTGCATACACATATATCGGTCCAGAAATGACTTATCAAATTTATCACGAAGGTACCATCGGCCGCGCTAAACAGCATTTAGAAATGACTGCGCGTGAGTTGGATGAAAAACTAGCCAAGCATTGTAAAGGTCGCGCGTTAATTTCTGTAAATAAAGCTTTAGTGACACAAGCAAGTTCTGCTATTCCAGTAGTGCCTCTATATATGTCTATACTATACAAGGTTATGAAGCAGAAAGAGCTGCATGAGGGCTGTATTGAGCAAATGTGGCGTTTATTTGCAGATTATCTATGTGTAGACAATATGCAATTAGATGCTGCAAAGCGCATTAGATTAGATAATTTAGAAATGCGTCAGGATGTTCAAGCCGAAGTGCTTAAATTATGGCCACAAATTAAAACTGACAACCTTAATGAGTTGTCGGACATAGAAGGTTACAGAAAGGAATTCTATCAGTTGTTTGGTTTTGCAATGGATCAAGTAGACTATGCGGCTGATGTTGACATTAACGTTGCAATTCCGTCTATACAGTTAGAAATGGCGGAGTAACGTTTCACTGCATGCAAGGAGGCGATGAATGCTTAGTATTGTGGTTATTGTTTCGGCGTTGATTTTTGGGATAATCGTACCCGTTATAGTGTTAGCAAAGCATTATCATCCATCCAAATTAGGTTTTATTAAAAATATCTTTTGGATCGTGGTTGGCATCATTACCTGGCCGCTTATACCAATAGTAATTGCGGTGCGCCAAAAGGAAAATATTTTACTAAGTGTATTCTACATATCGTTCCTAGCCATGGCGGTAAGCGCATGGTATTGGAGCGTATTAAACGTGCAAACCATAATTCAGATGCAGCAGTATTTATTACATCGAGGATAGATCATGCGTAAGTTCGTGCAGTATGCTTTAGTTCTAATGGTATTGCTCAATACCAACATTGCACAAGCTGATCCAATTGCAGATATTTATCAAGTTGAAGTAATCGTATTTGCGCACACAGATGCACATCGGTTTCGTGCTGAACATTGGCCGAAGTTTGTAACAAAATTAAATACGCAACACGCAATTAATCTCGATACTCTGCAAACTAATATACCAGAATCTCTTGAAACCTTAGATGCATTGGATGCCCTAGATGAAGCAGGTGACAAACCAGCCACGCAAATTGTTAAACAAACCGTAAGTGTAATTGATTCTAAGAATTACTTATTAACTAATGAAGCGCGCATGATCAGGTCTAGTAAAGATGAACGCTTAATCACGCACGTTGCATGGAACCAACCACTAGCCAATAATGTACGATCAGCCCCCATTTATTTTACCGGTGGCAAAGATCAGGAAGTTGCGGCAGTGATTTCAATTAAACCGAATCGGAATATGTTTGTATTTAGCGTCGATTTAATTTATAAAATTCAGCTGGAAGATCGTAAAGATGATCCAGGTGTGGATGAAATTAAGTTAATACGTGATGTGCGAATTAAAAAGAAAGAAGTATATTATGTAGATCATCCGGTAGTAAGTATGATAGTCATCGTCTCGCCAATCGTATATGGCACAAGCTCATACTCGCCTTTACCCAATCAATAGCTAATCAAACTGCGCTTTAACGTCGGCTGCTTCGTCTTTACTTGGACGCTCATTGCCACGAATAACTACGCCTTCCTTGTTCCAAGGCAATTTTCTGTAGGCAGGTTGTTCATCAAAGCCTACAAAAGGATATTTGATGATTTCGAAGTAGGGTGAGTAATCAAAATCGCACGGTGTGCATAGTCTAGGGTTACCATGAAATAACTCGATCCCAGTTTCTTCGTGTTTCTTGATATGCGGCAGAATAGGAAAATGCACTGCGCTGAATGCTTCAGCAATCATAGTAGAGCATACGGTTCTTGTTGATTGGGTATTATCATTAAACAATGAAGAGCGCCACTTACGTGGCAGAATTGACCAAGGTAACAGGAAACGCGCTAAATCTAATATTTGGCGTACATCGTAATCATGACCTAGCTTACCAATTGCAAAACTAATTACTTGTTGCGCATCTTGCGGTGATAAGCCGCGGGGTCTACAAATTCGAATATGATCGTCTCGGTAAAAAGTTAATGGTGTAATCACTGTGCCCTTACCTAGAATGCCTTCGATCAGTAATTGTGTATCTGGAGAGCCATCAAAGTATTCCATTGCTTGACTGCGGATCGCTGGATCTTCGATGTCGTGAATACGGCCCAAGTATAAGGCGGAATGTGACCAAGCAGATTGGGTGGCATATTTAATGACGTCGCTGATTCTGCTGCGACCTTCGGTGAGTAGAACGTCGCACTGACGAACCTCATAGCGAATACGATCAAAATCACAAATTGGAAAATCTGAAGCCGGCCGGTCTTCTGTTAACCAACCAGTTACTCTGTCATTTATATATTTGAATATGCCCATACTACCTGTTTAATCTGTTGTCAAAGCCAAAAGTTTCTCTACTTTAAGTGTATTACACTTCATCAATGATTTCGACTTTCTCTATAGCATTAAAACGTTTACTAATTTTACCGGCCGAGATATGGATGTCTTTGGCGTCGGCATTGGCGGCTTCTAGATGTTTGGCCAATTTATCCATGCGTTCATTAAACAGCATAAAGTCTTTGGCTAACAGGCGTAGATGCTCTTGAATATAATGTATATGCTCACGTGTAGCACTGTCCTTCAATACTGCGCAGGCGGTAGTCAGAATCGCCATCATGGTGGTAGGTGAGGTCAGCCATACGCATTTTTCCTGCGCGAATATCACCAAATCTGGAAACTTACTATGAATTTCCGCAAAAATCGCTTCCGCTGGGATAAACATAATGGCGCCATTCGCAGTTTCGCCTGGGATTATATATTTAAGCGCAATATCATTGACGTGCTTTTTAACGTCTTGGTTAAAAGTTTGCATAAACTTTTTCTTATCAGCTTCGCCTACGCTGATATCGTTATAGCGCTGAAAGTTTTCCAGCGGAAATTTGGCATCTATCACCACGTTGCCAGTTGGCGCAGGCAAGAACAATATGCAGTCGCAGCGCATGCCATTCGATAATTGATGCTGCAATGCAAAGTTTGCAGCAGGAAGCATGTTTTTTATCAAGTTGTTTAATTGAATTTCGCCAAATGCGCCACGGGAACGTTTGTCAGCTAAAATTTCTTGTAACCCTAGTACGTTATTGGATAGATCAGTCAATTTACGTTGCGCCTCATCGATTAGAACCAAGCGCTTGGCAATATCCGCAAAAGTTTCAGTAGTTTTGGCGAAACCGTCATTCAAGCGTTGTTCTACGACCTGATTTACTTGCTGTAATTTGGCTTCTGCTGTTTTAGTTAAGTTTTCTACGCTTTTAGAAAGCTCTTGTGAGTGGTGACTGAGTGACTCGCGTAGCGTATCTTGTAAGGTTTTTTGATATTGCAGTTGTTGGTTTTGCTGCATACTATGCTTATCAATAAGTTGCTCAACAATTTCAAGTTTGAAACGATGTAGTTGGTCAAGCAAGGTGTGGCGGATACTAAAGGCAAGTAGAACTAATGCCAATCCACTAATAACAGAAATAATAATTACAGTCATCTAGAATTCCATTCGTGTTGCAGTCACGTGAAAGTTTCCTATATAGAAAGCTTTTGTCCTGATCTAATTATATCAGAACTTAAGTTATTTTTGTGCTTGATAGATTTGACCGTGGTCTTATATTTGGAGGCAATTAAATGTAAGGTGTCACCCCTATTTACAACGTGCACAGTTTGTCCAGTTGTGTTCTGCGCGATCTGCACTTGCTTAGGTGTGGTCGTTTTAGGGATGCTTGCTAGTGCAGCGAGGTTAGCTTTAAAGGTCGCTATTTGATGTAATGGCAATACTATATCATGTGGTCCGTTAGGATGAGTTATATGTGATCGATACGCAGCGTTTAAGCGTTTTACTTCTTTGACATCTACTTCAGCTAATTTGGCGGCATGCTCCAAATGGATCTGTTTGCTAAGTTTAACTTTGCCAAAGTATGGTTTGTTTGGCACAGTTTCTAAATTGATATCTAAACTACGATAATTCTTAATCAGATAAACCAAGGACAAAAACTTGGGAACAAAATATTGCGTTTCCTGTGGCAGATTCAGTGACCAATAATCGGTAGGCTTGCCAGCCTTTTTGTTGTTACGTATTGCTGCTGCAACGCGTGCATCACCAGCGTTATATGCAGCCAACGCCATTAACCAATCATGATTAAATCTGTTGTACAAATATTCTAAATGATTTAACGCTACTTTAGTTGCTGCATCAATATCTTTACGTCCATCGTACCATTGATCTTGTTTAAGGCCATTGATACGACCAGTCATTGCGGCTAATTGCCACAAACCAACTGCACCGCGTTTGGAAGTTGCAGTTGTTCTATATTCGCTTTCAATCATTGGTAACAACGCTAATTCTGCTGGTAAACCGCGTTCTTGTAGTGTGTTTACAACGTGATATAAGTACGGCGCTGCTTGTTTGCTGACCGTAACTAATTGATTGAAATTTTCGCGGCTGTATTGTTTGATAAAACGTTCTACGCGTGGATTAGTTTGATGTGCTTTAAAAGTAAAATCATTAGCCATTTTGTCCCACACTGTATTTGGCTCATTGGGGACAATCACCATGGTAGTAGTGGTACTTGCATAGGTAGTTGCGCTGGGTTTATGTGTATCACACCCTATTAAACCAAACAGTAACGCAGGTATTAGCACTATTGCTACTGAATTTTTTGGGCAAAATGATTTCATTTGATTCCTCGCATGTAAAATATGTTCGAAACTTCTGCAAAAAGTGGTAATTGGGCTAAGCTGTTGGCTTCTATTTGCGGTATTTGCAGTAGTTCTTACCCTCTGCGGGGCATTGGTGGCCATACTAGCATAAGTTGCCCTCAGATCCAAGAAAAAAGAGTCTTAACTAACTCAGGTTCGCGGCTGGTGTGGATTGTAATATAATGGGTAAGTATTGTTAATTGGAATAAGCATTTGAGCCGGCAAACATCTTGGCATCCACCAGGCAACATATCTATCCTGAAGGCGGAATACGGCGCAGCATTCAGAGCGTGGTGTGAGCAACCGGTTGGGAAACGATTTATCTCCTTAGAATGTGAGAAAATAAACTCCATCATTCCTACATTATATGGCTATGACGCCGTATTAATAGGCGAAGCGAATTTTGCAGCTTGTATGCAGCAAAGCAAGATTAAAAATCAGTATCAAGTTAATGACGACATGAACTTTGTGCCCGCGGATCCTAGGGGTTTAGCATGCTCACGGCGCGACAGACTGGCTATAGGCACTGGTTTGATGGACGTTGTGTATTTGGCGCATAGCTTAGAGTTTGCCGCGAATCCACACGAGGTACTGCGCGAGGCCTATCGCATTTTGCGTGCCGATGGGCATCTATTAATAAGTATGTTTAACCCCTATAGCCTATGGGGAGCGTGGGGCCAGATTGCTAAACATTCATCCGAAGTGCCTTGGAGAGCTAACTTTATGTCTGGCGCAAAGCTTAAAGACTGGTTAGCTCTGCTAGGATTTGATATTATGCAGATCAATTATTTCGGCTTTAATTTGCCGCTAAATAAAAGTAATTACTCTACCAAGTTATCCATGTTTGAACGTTATGGACAAAAGCTGGATTTGCCATTTGGGGCTGCATATTTGGTTGAAGCAGCGAAACGAGTAATACCTTTAACTCCAGCTGCCCCGCTGTGGCACGCGGAGCCAGAAATTAGTGAAAACGATGTAATAGAGCCCACCGCGTAACGAATGACAAAAAATATTAAAGTTGAAGTGTATACAGATGGCGCTTGTCGCGGCAACCCTGGCCCTGGCGGTTGGGGTGTATTGTTGCGCTACAATGGTGTGGAAAAAACTTTGTATGGTGCAGAAGCGCAAACAACTAATAACCAAATGGAATTAACCGCAGCAATTAAAGGCTTAAATGCAATTACTCGTCCGTGTGAAGTTGTATTGGTAACAGATTCACAGTATGTAAAAAAAGGTATTACTGAATGGATTGCAAATTGGCGCACACGCAATTGGAAAGGCGCGAATGGTAAACATGTAAAGAACGTGGAATTATGGCAACAATTGGATGCAGCTGCAAAGCGGCATACCGATGTTAAATGGGAGTGGGTACGCGGCCATACAGGCCACCCTGAAAATGAACGTGCCGATGAATTAGCTAATCAAGCAATTGATGAACTGTTAAAGGATGGATATTAATGCGACAAGTTGTGCTTGATACTGAAACAACTGGTTTATCGCCACAACATGGCCATAAACTCACCGAAGTTGGTTGTGTAGAAATTGTGAATCGTAAACTTACTGGTAGAACATTTCAAACACATATCAATCCCGAGCGTGAATTGGATGAACGTGCGGCGCAAATAACGGGCTTGAGCTGGAAAACATTAAAAGATAAACCTAAGTTTGTGCACATTGTAGAAGACTTAGTAGGATTTATCGGCGATGCAGAATTGATTATTCATAATGCGCCGTTTGATGTTGGATTTATTAATCATGAATTGGGGTTAATCAATCAAGGATGGAAACCAGTCACACAATACTGTCGTGTGATTGATACTCTCGCGATGGCGCGACAATTGCATGTGGGACAACGTAATAGTTTGGATGCGTTATGTAAACGTTATCGTGTCGATAATTCTGAGCGTGATTTGCATGGTGCGTTAGTGGATGCGAATTTGTTAGCGCAAGT
>DATIHV010000238.1:0-3539 GCA_035480295.1 Gammaproteobacteria bacterium | reverse complement strand
GGAAGGCATGCGTATGTGCAAAACCGGTCGAGGCATATTCTTCTAAGAACTGCGGCAGCATGCGCTCAGTGTGTGCCGCACAATCCGCATCGGTTAGATGTTCATTTATGGCACTTTGAATAATGCGTTTACTGCCAAACGAAATTGCGTCACGCAATTTGTCGTAATCTGCCTTGGGTCTATTTTCCGCGTGCAGTACCTTATTTATCGCAATATGAAAATCGCGCGAAGTGTCCAGCAAAGTGCCGTCTAAATCAAATAATATTGCCATATTTAATTCTCTTTGCTCGCAAAAGCAAGGTAGTTAACGCTTAGATCATCCTGTAACTGCGCGCTTTTAGTAAACGGATCAAATTTCAGTCCTTTTAAATCACGAAGTTGCATATTTGCGTCTCGCAACGTGTTGGCTAATTCTGCAGGTTTAATAAACTTTTTATAGTCATGCGTTTGTTTGGGTAACAATTTTAATACGTATTCTGCGCCTATAATCGCAAATAAATAGGACTTGGGAGTGCGATTTAAAGTCGATAAAAACAAGTGCCCACCTGGTTTAAGCAAATTAGCACAATCCGCGATTAATTGAGCTGGGTCCGGCACATGCTCGATCAATTCCATACAGGTGATCACATCAAATTGCGCATTGCGTTGCGCAGTGAATTCTTCAATGCTGCAAGCTTGGTAATTAATGCTTAAATTTTTAGATTCGGCATGTACTTTAGCCGCAGCAATTACATCCGCGCTTGCATCAATGCCGTGAACTTTTGCGCTCAGTGTTGCAAGACTTTCAGTAAGAATACCAGCACCACAACCAACATCCAAAACACTTCTGTCTGCTAACTGTACGTGCTTTTGTATATAAAGCAGGCGCGTAGGATTTAAGATATGCAACGGCGCACACGGACCATTTGGCTCCCACCATTGGGCTGCCATAGCATCGAATTTAGCTACTTCAGCGCTGTCTATGTTGGCCGAATGGTTCAAGATAGGTCCATTGTTTTGCTAGAGCGTTTTAGTATATATAGAACGGGCGTTGTTGTCATCTGAGCGGATTAGTTAGAATGTGAACATTGTCAGATAATTGTTGCTGAGAGTTGCCAATAAGCGGATCTATGTTTGCCCTGCAATTCGTGTATATCATTTTGACTTTTTTGCTGCAACCAGCTTACTATGCCGGTAGATCATAATAATTTGGAGAATAATCATGCCTTATTCAACGTCTGTAGCGACTGGTGTGAAGCAAACAACATCCGGCCGATTTGTGGTTTCTATCTGTGTTAATAACCAGAACGTAGCGTTATGCAGCGTTTCGAATGTCATGTACGCTATTATAGTTCGAGATGTAACCACGCAATACATGTATGGCAATTCCACAACAAGCACTCACCCGCACCGTCTAAATGTAGAGTTTCTGATAAAAGATATGGTTGCTCCTCCAGAGCTTATTCAAAGAATCGAATTAATATGTGCAAAAGACCCTGCATATGCGCTGGTAGCTTTGCCGGAGTTAAAATTACCTAATAGCACGGTATTAACACCCAACGAAATATGCACAGCTATTCCAGAAAACTGGAACATTATCAAACCAAAACCAAGATTAAAAAATGTGGAGGCAACAACTGCAGTATCATCATCAAGCGGTACTACGGCTGATGTAATCACATCAACATTGGAATCGTCCGCAAGCGCGTCATCATCAAGCGCTACTACGGCTGCTGTAAACACATCAACATCGGAATCGTCTCCAAGTTTAGCATCAAATAAAAGAATAAAATTAATTACTTCTGCACCTGCAGCTACAACGAATTCTTCTAACTCGTCAGCACCTGGCGCAACAAGTTATGCTACTACAGTATGGCCACCTAGCCCTGTTTTTCCTTTACCTTCATCCTCTTCATCGTCCTCGTTCTCTTCATCAGCTGCTCCAGTTTTGTTTAACCCCCAACCAGCGACAGTTAATTTTAAAGCGTTGATTGAAGAAGGTAATGCAATACAAAAACAGCGCGATACATTGACTGTGCGATTAAATCAATTACGAGAAGAAATGAACACGGTAAATATTGGCTTGGCACAATTGAATAACCAGGAAGTAACGTTAGCTAGGAAATTCAGTAACGCTTACAGTTAAAGAGCACTAAATGATAGCGTGACTTTGTTGTCATGAACATTAACCATCTTAAGGTGCGCTTGCAAACAAAGTCTTGTTAATGCGCTGCATTGCCATATGGATGGTTTTCTCTGAGGTCGCTAATACTCCAGATTCTTGGGCAAATTTTGGCCACATATCAACCGCAGTTCTTACTTCGTCAATTATTTGTAGAGCATTTGCTTTATCCACTTGTCCTATTTCGGCTAACAATAATAAGTGACCAATTTTTGGGAATTTTCCTTCATGCATTATTGTTGTGGAGTGTTCTCCTGCAGGACCAGAGGAAAAATTCAGATCGTAAGATGGTGAAACTTGCCATATGCCTTGTTCATTCATAAGAAACGAGAAATTTCTGGCATGATCATCACGGTTATGGGTTAAAACATTAAATACCGCTGCTCTGAATTGATGCTTGCATTCGCGTATGTCTTTAGTTAACCATAACGTAGATTGTATTATTGCCATGTAATCAAGGCTTGGTATGCGGAAATCGGCATGCAGCAAGCCGCTCACTGTATGCATATGCAAACGCTTGCCTGCAACTCTATCAAAACGTTTTACCCCAAAATATCCTAAATTATTTTTTGAAGAGAATAATCTTGCTTCAGGGACGTTGAGGTTGGCGGCTTTAGCCATAAGATGATATGCATATTCTATAGGACCGGCATCTTGCGGATCAGCTGAATTGCGAAATTTAATTAGCCACTCTGATCCCGATAAATTAAGCATAACTTTAGGACGTGCACCAGCAGAAGAGCCGTTCATTTTAATCAAATCATCAATATATTCCACATCATTGTTTGCTTGAAACGCCAGAATTTCATTATGAATTTGATCTAAATCGGTATTATGCGAGGTAGATATATCAGAAATTTCAGGTTCATAAATCAATGCGCCCATACCGTTTGAGCCAACATAGCGCAAACGATCAAGTGGTGAAAGGACATTTGGATTAATTCCCAGTTGCATCAATTTACGATCTAAAAGCAAACGTCCCCAGCCATCCGGTAAGCTGTCATTGAAAATGCCAAATAAACCGTCGAAAATTTGATCTTCACAAAAGAAAATTCCAGGCTGGAGTGGCAATTTAAACGGTGATAATTCCAATCCTGTGACTATAAATTCAGGATTATACTCAAAAAATATTTTTCGATCTTTTAGAGCAAGACGACCCATCGCAAGTTTCTTATTGCCATGCATATAAGATACGTTGACAATATTTGTATTTTTCATTTACGACCTCTTTTTCTTGCTTGATCGTTAAACAAATCATCTAATGAGCGCAGGGTACTTGTTTGTATTTCTATTTTAAATAGGTCGTGAAATTTTTCTAAGCAGTTTAACACCAACGCCAATTTTAAAAGTGATTCTAGCGAAATTTTTCCGGTGCGAT
>DATIHV010000237.1:0-4773 GCA_035480295.1 Gammaproteobacteria bacterium | reverse complement strand
ATATTGGAAGACAACAATATTCGTGCGCAACTCGATGAATGTCTACAATTGTTAAACGAAAAACAACGCTCAATTTTGGCACGCCGATTTGGGTTGCTTGGCTATGAACCTTCAACTTTAGAAGAAGTAGGTAGCGAAGTAGGCCTAACCAGAGAGCGTGTGCGCCAAATTCAAGTAGAAGCCTTGAAGGCATTACGCTCTATAATGGAAGAAAAAGGTATAGAACTGGAAACAATATTCTATTAGGCGATAATTATGTTAATATTTCACTTATTTCAAAATTCAGAGGAGAGTCGCCATGTCCAGTGAGTTACTACAAAAGTTAGAGGATAAGATTGATAACGCATTAGAAACAATAGAATTGCTTCGTTTACAAAATGAAGAGCTAGAAGAAAAGTATTCTAAACTATTGAATGAAAATTCGTTATTGAAAAACAAACATGCTGCATGGGAACAGAACCTAACTAACATGTTAGAAAAACTTGATGCTATTGAACCAAAATCACCAGTAAACTCACGGCAAACGACTGAACAAGAAGAAGTTATGCCTGCCTAATGCGTAAGGGCGACAATCAGTTCGCCCTTATCATCTAATATCCTTTCACTCCACCTGCGCCTGTATTAACATCCGTGCTAGTTCCATTCGGAATTCCACCATCGCCTGGAATTGGTGGTGGCAGTGGACTTGTAGATGCTGGCTCTGATGGAACAGATGGCGGCAACGTAGACATAGTTGATGCGTCAGATGGTGCTGGTGGCATCGGATTAGTGCCAGCAGGCAGTGCTGCAGGAGTAGAAATTACCGTAGTCGTTGTTGTTGTAGTAGATCCTGCCGCTGGAGTTGCAGGCATCATACCTGGTGCTGTCGCAGGTGTCATGCCCGGTGCTGTCGCAGGTGCCATACCTGGTGCAGTCGCTGGATTCATTCCTGGTGTAGTTGGTGGTGACATGGTATTTATTGTAGACGTGCCTGGCAGCGAACCACCTAGTGACGTCATGCCACCTACAAGTTTGTCACACATGCCTTTAGGCAAATTCAGCCAAAAATTCGGATCACCATCAATTACAGATTTGTCACATGTAAGAGCATCTGGATCGCAATCGTTTTGTCCTGCTTTTGCAACGCCATAACATTTTTCGTCTGCGGCACTTACCTTTTGTACACCGAATAAACATACAGCGATAACGAACGCAGATATTAGATGGTTTAATTTAATAGCGGTTGTCATTTTGCTTACCAATTCATTTACATAACATAAAGTATAGTGAAAAAAAACCCCTCAGTGTTTAGTGAGGGGTCTTTTTATGCGGACTTAGGCGGTGACCTTACATCATGCCGCCCATTCCTCCCATGCCTCCCATACCGCCCATGTCACCAGCGCCAGCACTGTCTTGCTTCTTCGGCAAATCAGAGACTGTGCATTCAGTGGTGATCATTAAACCAGCAATGGATGCTGCATGTTGTAATGCGGAACGTGTTACTTTAGCTGGATCCAAGATCCCGAACTTCATCATATCGCCATATTCGCCTGTGGCAGCATTGAAGCCAAAGTTGCCTGATTCAGCGCGTACTTTGTCTACAACTACTGCAGGTTCACCGCCAGCATTCGCAACGATTTGACGAATTGGTGCTTCTAAGGCACGTAGCACGATGTTGATACCTTGGTTTTGATCATCGTTGTCGCCTTTTACGTTTTTAACAATTGTTGAAACACGTAATAAAGCAACACCACCGCCAGGTAATACACCTTCTTCTACAGCCGCGCGTGTAGCATGCAATGCATCATCAACACGAGCTTTCTTTTCTTTCATTTCAATTTCTGTTGCTGCGCCAACTTTAATCACGGCAACACCACCAGATAATTTAGCTACACGTTCTTGTAGTTTTTCTTTATCGTAGTCAGAAGTAGTTTCTTCAATTTGCTTACGCAATTGAGTAACACGTGCTTCTATTTTAGCTGCATCACCGCTACCATCGATAATCGTAGTAGTATCTTTAGTAACAATCACGCGTTTAGCAGAACCAAGATCTTCAATCTTCGCATTTTCTAATGTTAAACCAATTTCTTCAGCAATTACTTGGCCACTGGTTAACACAGCAATATCTTCCAACATTGCTTTACGACGATCACCGAACGCTGGAGCCTTCACCGCACATACTTTCACAATACCGCGGATCGTGTTTACTACTAATGTAGCTAGTGCTTCGCCTTCCACATCTTCTGCAATAATCAACAATGCACGGCCGGCTTTAGCAACGCCTTCCAATACAGGTAACATTTCACGAATGTTGCTGATCTTCTTGTCTACTAACAGAATGAATGGATTTTCTAATTCACAGGACATGTTGTGTTGATTGTTGACAAAGTATGGTGATATATAACCACGATCGAACTGCATACCTTCAACTACAGATAGTTCATCGTTCAAGCCATTGCCATCTTCTACTGTGATGACGCCTTCTTTACCAACTTTTGACATCGCATCAGCAATAATATTGCCAATTGCGGCATCAGAGTTAGCAGAAATTGTACCAACTTGTGCAATAGTCTTATCATCTTTACAAGGAACTGCCAATTTCTTGATTTCTTCAACAGCTACTGCAACTGCTTTATCAATACCGCGTTTAAGATCCATTGGGTTCATACCAGCTACAACACATTTGTTACCTTCAATTACTATGTGTTTCGCTAATACTGTAGCAGTAGTAGTACCATCGCCAGCAACATCTGAAGTTTGCGATGCTACTTCTTTAATCATCTGCGCACCCATGTTCGCGATGTTGTCTTCTAATTCAATTGCTTTCGCAACAGATACACCGTCTTTAGTAATCGTCGGTGAACCAAATTTGCTTTGGATAACCACGTTTCTACCACGTGGGCCTAATGTTTCTTGTACAGCATTTGCTAATGCAACTACCCCATCTAACAAACGTTGACGTGCGTCAGCACCGTAATTTAATTGTATAGCCATAACTTAATCCTCTTTAACTTCAAATTCATTTAAACTCTATTCTATGACACCCATAATATCTTCTTCGCGCATCACGAGTAGATTCTTGCCATCTACTTTTACTTCAGTACCAGAATATTTACCGAACAACACTTCATCGCCAACTTTAACATCAAGTTTTTGTAAAGTACCATTATCAACTTTGCCTGGACCTGTTGCAGTCACACGGCCGCGTTGTGGCTTGTCGCCAGATGTTTCAGGAATAACGATACCACCTTGCGTGGTTCTTTCTTCTATACGTTCAATTATCACGCGATCGTGCAATGGACGAATTGTTACGCTCATTGTGCTTCTCCTACAAAATATTAGTTTTATGAATAACTGTAAAACCTATGGCCTTTTTTATTTTCTGGCCGCTTAAACTATATCTATGGCCATTAGTGCCAGAGTCAAGGGCGATGCGAAAAGGACTGTGGTATTCTATGCTAAATGTGGCGTGTAATACAGAAATTTATGTTAATTCTAGGCCATAGCGCTACGGGTTCTGCTGAGGGCCTTAGAGCTACGGGTCCTGCCGCTGCCGGCGACCCCGTTCGTACTCGCTTACGCTGCGTGCGAACAGGGGGCCCCCGCCTCTGCGTCACCCGTAGCGCGAGCACTCATGTTATATAAAGTTTATATAAGAAAGGTTAAATGAAACATGGATATTCGTAAGTTAGCTTTATATTTATTTGCTGTTGTGAATTTATTTGCGATGAAACCTGGCTTCTGCGATCAGCTGACAGCCGATCAGGCGTTTGCGCTAGAAGCGCAAGTTAGTGCCACGCAACGCCTCGAATTGGATTGGCAAATTGCGCCAAAGCACTATCTATATAAGAAACAGCTTTCTTTGATGAATGCAAATAATGAATCGCTACTGCTGGAAAATACTTTGCCTAGCGGCAAGCTTATCAAGGATGAAGTGCTTGGCGAATATTATGTGTATGAAGATCATTTATCTATAAGTGTGCCGTTGCATAAAGAATCTGCCAATAAAGAACTACTCTTACGCTATCAAGGGTGTGCGGTGGACGGATTTTGTTATTTGCCAGTTAATAAATTACTGAAAGTTTCTGGAGATATCGTAAGCGTAGAAGATACGACTATGCAAGAGTTTCCGGTGAAATACTCGGCAGGTAATTTGGCTAATATGTTGGCAGATCGCTTCTTGCCTGTGACACTGTTGATCTTTTTTGTTCTAGGCGTACTTTTATCTTTTACACCGTGTGTGCTGCCAATGATCCCCATCGTGGTAAACTTGATAGTAGGTCCCAAGAAAATTTCCTCGCGCAAAGCATTTATGTTATCCGGCAGCTATGTCATAGGGATGGCAACGTGTTACACAGTGGCAGGTATTATTGCGGGTATGCTTGGCGCTACGTTGCAAGCCTGGTTGCAACAACCGTTCGTGTTGATTACCTTAAGTATATTGCTAGTTATTTTAGCATTATCGCAATTTGAATTAATTCACATTTCATTACCACACTTTAACACACGCTTACATCACTGGGGCGAAAAGCAATTACAAGGGTCTTACTTTGGTGCGTTTATTTTAGGCATTCTATCCGCCCTAATCGTATCACCGTGCATTACCCCACCACTAATTGGCGCACTAACGTACATCAGTCAACATGGCAGCCCTGTAATCGGTGGCTTAGCGCTAATGAGTTTAGGTTTAGGCATGGGTGTGCCGCTAATTGTGGTCGCTATGTTAAGCAGCATGATCCTGCCTAAAGCCGGTGAATGGATGAATGTGGTTAAAAACTTCGCTGGGTTAGCGTT
>DATIHV010000236.1:0-2579 GCA_035480295.1 Gammaproteobacteria bacterium | reverse complement strand
TTAATGCTGCACCAGTGCGACTGTAACGTCGATTTTTTCCTGGTTGCATGCGTGTGCCTTCAGGGTAAAAAACAACACAGCGTTTGTCGGCAATTCTTTTCTTACCTTGTTGCAAGATAAATTTCACATCTGCTAAACGATCTCTATACACAGCAATTGGTTTAATTAATGCTAAACCCCAACCAAAGAATGGGATCCATAACAATTCACGTTTCAGCACCCAACTTTGTGGCGGTATTAACACTTGCATGAATATTGTTTCCCACATCGATTGATGATTGCACAGCACAACATACGGTGCTTTAGGTAAATTGCGTTTGCCGGTAACTTTATATTTTAATCCGCATGTAACTTTCACCCACCAAATAAAAAAATGCGACCAGCTGGTGATAATTCGATAACACCAAATAGCTGGCAATGGTGCGCACAACCAGCCGGATGTAGCAATGATTATTGTTGCGGGAATTATTCCGGCATAAAAAGCAGCTAAACGTAGGCCCCAGATAAGTTTTTTCATTTTAAAATCAGATCCACGGCCGCAGCCAAATTTTCTACAATTATGATTTGTTGTTTTTGCTCGGGGGTGATTTTTTTTAATGTTTCATGTCCATCGCCGCCCACACCAGTTGTTAAATAAAATTTACAACCGGTTGCTAATCCTACTTGTAGATCACGATATGAATCGCCAATGTATGGTGGATTTAATTCGTTTAAATTAACTTTGTAATCACGTGCAAGTTGCTCAAACATTCCAGGCAAAGGTTTGCGGCAATTACATCCAGCATCAGGTAAATGCGGACAAAAATATATTTTGTGAATTTTGCCACCAGCCTTTTCTGCAGCTTGTTGCATCGTTGTATGTATTGCATTTAACATTGCTAAATCAAGTAACCCGCGCCCCACACCGGATTGATTCGTAGTTACAATTACTTGGTAATCAGCTTGTGTTAATTTTGCGATTGCCTCTAAACTACCTGGCAAAGGCAGCCATTCTGCGGGAGATTTGATAAAGGCGCGCGATTCTTGATTAATTACGCCATCGCGGTCTAAAATTGCGATTTTCATAATAGGGATATATCTGCAACTTGTATAAATAAATTGCGCAATCTATGCAGCAAATTTAAGCGATTATTACGGACTTTTTCATCATCTACCATTACCATGACTTTATCAAAAAAATTATCTACTGGTGCTTGTAATGATGCAAGCGATTGTAAAACAGACGTGTAATCTGCTTGTTGCATTAACGGCGCTATTTCTACTTCTTTGCTTGTAATGTCGTTTAGCAATTGTTTTTCTTCAGGAGAAGAAATTAATTGCGCATTTATTTCAGTACGTTGTGCATTGCTAGAGTTTTTTTCTAATATGTTTTGCACACGCTTATTTGCTGCGGCAAGACTTGCTGCTGCAGGTAATTTCTGAAATGCCGTTACTGCATATATGCGTTTATTAAAATCTAAAGGATTGTTAGGGTTTGAAAACAACACTGCGTCAAAAGTTCGTGCTTGTACGCCATTGGCTAAATACCATGCCTTTAGACGCTCAAAACAAAACTGCATTAATTCATCGGTAGAATCTTTGATTTTTCCAGCATAATTTTTTACTGCAGTTTGCATCAAGGCGCGCAAATCTAAATTGATATTCTTTTCAATTAAGATGCGCACTATCGCTAATGCTTGGCGGCGCAATGCAAATGGATCTTTTTCTCCAGTTGGAACATTACCAATTCCAAAAAAACCAACTAACGTATCAACACGATCTGCAATTGCTACTGCAATGCCACATTTGGAATCAGGAAGATCATCGCTAGCAGTGCGCGGTTTATAATGCTCTTGAATTGCGATTGCAACGTCTTTAGGTTCTTTATCGTGTAGGGCATAATAATAGCCCATTATTCCTTGCAATTCAGGGAATTCATATACCATGTTGGTTAAAAGATCAGCTTTGCACAAATGCGCTGCACGTTGTACATGTTTTTGATCTGCACTCAGTAACGGTGCAAGATATGAACTCAATTGTTCAATGCGCGTGACTTTGTCGTACAAACTGCCTAATTGTTTTTGATAAACAATTGTTTTTAGTTTTGCTACACGGCTTTCTAATGTGGATTTTTGATCATTATCATAATGAAATGCTGCATCTGCTAAGCGTGCGGTCATAACTAATTCATTACCATGTATAACAGCTTTAGGATCAATGCTTTCAATATTGCTGATTAAAATAAATTTTGGCAATAAATTGCCTTGCGTATCTAGCAATGCAAAGCATTTTTGATGATCTTGCATTGCAGAGATTAAACATTCTTTTGGAACACGCAAAAAATCGGCAGCAAATGTAGCAAGCAAAGCTATAGGAAACTCTACCAAGCCTGTTACAAGATCAAGTAAAGCTTGATCGATCACGGGTTCAGCGTGTTCTTTTTGCGCTAAATCAATAATGCCCTGTTTAATTAATTGTTGCCGTTTTGCAAAATTGGCAATCACGCAACCTTCTTGCTCTAGTTTATCTTCATAAATATTTGGCAGGGCAATTGTTATAGCCTCAGGATGGTGTATGCGATGACCGTATGTAACGTCACC
>DATIHV010000235.1:0-2468 GCA_035480295.1 Gammaproteobacteria bacterium | reverse complement strand
GTTTTCTAGGTTAGTTTTTCCTGGTTTATCAAAGTGAAGTTGATATAGTGACTTGTCATTCTCTATATAGGTACTAACTGCAATTTGTTGTCTTTGCGCATCACTCAGAATAGACTTATAAAGTGCTTCGGCAGCTTGTTGGTCTTCAAGATTATTGGTTGCAGGACAGATGTTGTAATATTGGGTGCCATCGTCCTTGTAATACCAATTAGCTTGTAGTTTGGGCATGAATTTTCTCCCCGCTTCTTTATATTAGTTTTGACCCCAACCCCTGCAAAAAGTTTCAGTGCATGTCCTTGTAGCACAGGCCACGTCTGGCGTGCCCTGCAGCGAGGGCAGAAAATCCTGCAGAATCTACTAAGCTGTATGTATTAGGGGTACTCGTAATTACACTCTTTAGGGTAGCTAACTAGATGACAAGGATTTTATTTAGCCGTATATTTGTATTGGGTTGCGCGTTGTTGTGCTGCACTAATCCAGCATGGGCCAATGCAGCATGGGGCAAATCGATATTGAATTTTATTACGTTTCAACCGTATTTAGGTTTGGAATATCAATATGAACATATTAAACCCGCGCTTAATTACCAAAATATATTGTCTGCTGACGCACAAACAGGCAATTTTTTTGTTGGTACCAAAGTTAACTGCAGGTTTGGGGTAGAAATTGGTTATTACCGATCACTTAAAACTGCGCAACAACAATTTAATCCGTTTGGTTTTGCCTTGCAGCCAGACGTTGCACAGTCGTCACTTTATACGCGTACCAGTTTTAAAGGGTTTAGCATAGATATTGCTGGCTATGTGCCATTGGATCCGGATTTTAACGTATCGGCTATTGCTGGTTTTGTAACTATGCATCCAACCATGACGTTCGGCGCGCTAGATGTATCTGCTTCTAAGTTGGCGCAAGCTTTTGTGTTGATTAAACCCAAGAATCGCACCGTGCCGCGTTTAGGTATAGGCTTGGAATTGCTGAAAAAACATTGGGGTTTACGTAGCCGGATTTTCTGGGTTTATACGCAAGATATGAAACTAAACGTCAAGGCAGCACAAGCGATATTCCCGGCAATTACCCCCAACCCTTATCTGCAAGCAGTACAAGTTACGGCCGGACTTTTTTATAGATTTTAGCGTGATGGAGAACTGCATTGAAAATAAAATTTAACCACGCTTTAACAGTGGTGCTGGTTTTGCTAAGTTCTAGCCTTAGTTTTAGCGCGTATGCGCGTGAATGGGATTATGTAGGGCTTTCATATAAATACCGCTATATGCCCGGCAGAAGTTCTACTACTTACGCGTATTCTACCTACGAAGTTTTACCTAAAATTTACAACGGTGCTGAAGCGTTTTACGCGCACCGTTTTGAAAGCGATGTCGGGCTGCAACTTGGTTACGAGCAATCGCGAAGTGAACAACGAACTCATTATTTTACCAATAACGAGGTATTTCTTGGTCCTACGCAGCATGCAGGTAATTATTCAGTAATTAGTAATCGGATCAAAGCTGTACAAGTGGATATGGTCGGTTTTGTAGATTTTTTAGGGCATCTTGAAGTTATAGGGCAGTTTGGTTTTTCCGTTATGCACGCACAAATGACGGGCACACTGTTTGCTAATGGCGTCACAACAAATTTATCGCCCGGTAAAACATATAAGGCGATCCCGAGGTTTGGTTTAGGTTTGCAATACTTTTTCGGCAAAACGCCATTTGGTGCGCGTTTTCTAGGTACTTGGGAAGGCACCAATTATTACCGCATGAATTTGACTGATGAAGACGGAATACGGCATACAATTCGTCCGTTTAAGCAAAGTTGGTGTTTCACGTTAGGTATAGTGGCAAAAGTTTAGGCGGGTTAAACCATGCGCATGTTTGTTAAAACAATCTTGGCGAGCATGTTACTGTTAACTTCTGCTTATGCATATGCTGACTCATATGATAATCCAGATAGCCCTAATACCCCGCTGCAAGGCGTTAAATACGTATATGCCTTGGGATTTGATCTAGATCAACAAATCATGCACCCTGTGAATGATTTTGTAAATCTTACATATCCAACCCGCTTTGGCGGTGAAATCTACGCATCCTATAGAATGCTCGGGCCATTAGGTTTCGAGTTAGGTTATCATTGGACTACCGATAAGGGCAAAAATATTGTCACTGTGCCTGGCACGGTTTTATTTAATACGGCCGCGACTATTTCAACAGAATATGAATGTAAACTACGTGTTGAAGATACGTACTTAGACGCATATTGGCATTATAAAATCAGAAAAATTGCTGAATTAAAACTAGGAATAGGTGTAGGTTTCGTACGTGAAAATCTACGTTTTTATAATCCAGCCGGATTTACCGATCCTTTAGGTACTGCATTGGCGGCTATGACAACGAACACTACTATCACAGCGCGTTTTAATATGGGGATTCAAACGATGCTGACGAAACGCATAGGCGCAAGAGCTTTGTTTG
>DATIHV010000234.1:0-2798 GCA_035480295.1 Gammaproteobacteria bacterium | reverse complement strand
TTACCTTCCGCGCTGCAATTATTTCAAGATGCTATATCTACTGGCAATTTAGAATTGGTGCGGTCTTTGCACCCGCATTGCAAAGACAGAATTGATGAAACTTTCTATTTCGATTTATTTGCAAAGTGGGTTTGTGATATCAAAGATGAAGAGTTGATTTTAAAGATGCGTGCGGTATTTGACTATTTATTTCAAAACTGTGAGATTTTTAAAAGTTGTTTGCAAGCTCTACAGAGTGTACTCCCAACTACCGGCAATTATTCAGCATCATTTTTATTTATCGCAATTGTTAAGAAGAAACGAGTCGCTCTTGAAGCGCTATTAGCGTATGGGTTTTCACCAAACGGCATATTGAGTTATAATGCCGCCACAAAAAAAGTAGATTCAGCATTAGACACTATTACAGCATTGCCTAACGACGAATTCAAAGCGTTTGTCATTAAACTATTAATGGAACATGGGTTCGATCCAAGATATAAAGTTATTACCGAACCTGTACGTGACAGCAGCAGCCATCTAAAGCAGGTTGCAAGCAAGCTTGCAGTACAAATACATCAACGTTTTAAATTTTCATATTACGTTGATAGAGAATTTAATCCATTAAGCCATTATTGCCGTGATGTGCGGCGTGTAACACCCGAACTACGCGATTTTTTAATTGTTAAAAGTAGCATGCACGATCTTTTAGATTCTTTAGTACAATTCTATTCTTCTATGGTTGGCAGTCATTTTGAAGCCCACTCTAGTGTGCCAGGCATACGATTACATTTGCTTGACGACCGCGTACAAAAAACTCCGGGAGATTTTATATGCTTACATGTATTCTTTAGCAATAAGCTAGAATTGGAATACATGCAAGCAGTCCTGAACGAAATTAACAAACGCAGGCGTACAGTAGCCCCTGATAATAACGCATTATTAGAAATGCAAGCAAAGGCACAGGAATTTGAAGCGAGAAACAAACATCGCTTAGCCGCAAGAACATATTTTTCCATTGCAATGTATTTTTTAACAAGCATTGAAAAATTAACAGCAAATGATGTAAAAGAAATAATTAAGAACTTAGAGCTAGCTGCAAAGCAGATGTTGAAACACGCACCAGGAGACAATCTATATGATATTCGAAAACGGCAGGAATTTGTTTACAGCAGTACATTGCTTGCTATGGAAATAGCTACTGCATGTAAACAAAAGATTGACGACACTCTCGTAAGCAATCTACAAGCAATCTTTCCTGAACTACCCCCAACCGCGTCAAGTTACGTACTGGGTAAGCTCGAACATTTAAATCTTACCGACGTAAAAGAAATATTACGCACTAACACGCAAGGTGCTACTAAGCTGTCAAAAGGACCTGGTCAATAGTTCATCCAAGTGCAAAGCTACTGTGCTGCCACTATCAAACTTTTCAAATACTCAGTCTCCGCAATTGCTGGATGAATCGGATGATCAGGTCCCTGGTGGCCCTGCTCTAAAATTTGCAGTTGTCGATTTAGTTTCACACCAGCTTTGTGGATCACATTGCGCAATTCACCAGCTGGCAAATGCAGCGAACATGAGCCACTGATTAACACACCTTGTGGAGATAATAAGCGCAGCGCCATTAAATTGGCTTTTTGATATGCTGCGGTGCCTTTAGGCACATCTTTACGTCGCGGAATAAATGCAGGCGGATCTAATATCACCACATCGAAGCGCTCTCCAGAATCGTACAAGTTTTGCATGACATCAAATGCGTCGCCTTCGATTGAAGACACGTTGCTTAGATTATTCAGTTTTGCATTCTGCATCACATAGTCCAACGCAAACTTAGAAATATCAGTGCAAATTACTTCTTTGGCGCCCGCAGCGGCCGCCTGTATGCCCCAGCCGCCTATATATGAAAATACATCTAACACGCGTTTATTTTTTACGTAAACCGCCAGTCGCGCGCGCGTCATACGATGATCATAAAACCAACCGGTTTTTTGTCCTTGTAATATCGGCGCAATAAATTGCACGCCGTTTTCTTCTAGTTGCACATTAGGCGTTTCTTGACCCTTATAGAACTTTACGTAACTTTCTAGACCTTCAACTTCCCTCATTTTGCCATCGTTTTTGACTATAATGGTATCTGGATTAACTAGCTGATCCAGCGCCGCAACTGTAAGTTCTAAATACTGATCCATCCCAGCAGTGGCAATTTGTACGACTAATGTTTTAGCAAAACGATCTACAACTAAACCTGGCAGCAAATCACTTTCACCGTAGATTAAACGGTAATACGGTTGAGTGAATAATTGATCACGCAAAGTTAGTGCGTGTTTGATGCGTTTTAAAAAAAACTCTTTGTCTATAGGTGTGTTAGGATCTGCATCTAGCAGACGGCCACAAATGAGAGTATTTGGGTTGACATAAGCTACACCAAGTGCTTTGCCGGCAGCATTTTCAATTATTGCTAATTGACCCGGTGTTAATTTTTTAAGGTCATGCAAGCTGTTGTCAATCTCGTTGCTATAAATCCATACGTGTCCATTACGTAACCTGTAGTCTGCCTTGGGATTTAAACGTAAGGTTGGATACATGGTTAACTGCCCTGCGAAGGTGACAGAGTATTGCTCCGCGAGCGATCCAGCTGATTTGCTCGCTGTTGCTCACTAATAATCTGATCAAGCAGGGTGTCTAGAGTAGGCTTCCATTGCGCTATGAAGTCATCTGTTTTCTGCCTGATGAATAAATGTGATACACACAGACTGTGATCTTCTGCTATTAAAGGTTTAGCTAATAAGCCTCTAACTAAATAATTATAGTGGGTACCA
>DATIHV010000233.1:0-4201 GCA_035480295.1 Gammaproteobacteria bacterium | reverse complement strand
TACCTTAGAAATTGGTTTCGGTGACGGACGCGCTCTGCTTGCCAACGCAAAAGCTCATCCCCATATTAACTTCATAGGGATCGAGGTTTATAAGGCCGGAATTGCGAAATTATTGGCAGGAATAAATGCACAACAATTATCCAATATTCGTATTTATTGTGCTGATGCGGTGGAAGTATTAACAAATTGCATTCCCGCACAGAGTTTACAGCAAATACAGTTGTTTTTCCCCGATCCTTGGCCCAAAGTACGACACCATAAGCGGCGCATCGTGCGGCCTGAATTTGTACGCTTGCTTGCAGAAAAGTTGCAAATTGGAGGATCATTTCATATGGCCACTGATTGGGAAGAATATGCTGCACACATGTTAGCTGTCATGGAGGCAGATCCTAACTGGGTTAATTTGGCAGGAGTAGGGCAATTTATTTCGCGCCCAGACACACGGCCTCTAACTAAATATGAGCAACGTGGCCAGCGTCTAGGTTATAAAACTTGGGATTTATTGTTTACTCTAAGACATTTGGATTTAGGCTGCGAGCGGGATCAAGCAAAAGCATGCTTTTGCCCCGCGAGCGCAACCCGCGTCGAACAACAGGAGTGTATAACTAATGCATGACTGTTGTGAGCAAGGGTTGCAACAACGCCTAAATTCAAATGGCGACGAGTAATTTCGCAAAGTAACGTAATATCGAATATACTTTAAGGTATATTAGGAGTAAACGTGCTAGAAATCTTAAATTTAACCATGGATATCATTTTAGTTCTTGCAATCCTTGGTTTAACAGCGATATTATTCATTTCCAATGCCGTGCGCATTGATGTTGCGGCAATCCTAGTATTAATGTGTCTAGGTTTGTTTAAACTTTTACCTTCAGATCAATTATTCTCCGGATTATCAAGCGACGCGGTAATATCTTTAATTGCAATTATGATCATTAGTGCTGGTTTAGACACAACTGGTATAACAGTGCGTGTTGCGCGCTGGTTATTAAAGTTTGGTGGTGAAAGCCCACGCAAAATTTTAATATTAGTAATGACAGCCGCGGCAATTTCGGCAAGTTTTATGCGCAACGTTGGTACAGTGGCATTGTTCATGCCAATTGTGAACAGAATTAATACGCGTACCGGAATTTCCAGATCATATTTACTTTTACCAATGGCTTTCAGCGCGGTGCTTGGTGGCATGTTAACAATGGTCGGAAGTGGTTCGCTTATTGTTTTAAATAGCGTGTTACGTAATGCGTATCGTTATACCAACATTCCGCATGTAGTGCACTATAAACCATTTAGTTTATTTAGCGTATTTCCTATCGGATTTATGATCGTATGTAGCGGAATAATATATTTGTTTTTTATAAGTTCCAAGCTGGATGCAGATCCAAAGAAGCCAATTGAAACTGGCTCTACCAAAAATCATTTTAAAAAATTTTACGGCAAAGACGGCGATATATTTGAAGTACGTGTGCCGGCTAGTAGCGAATTAGCAGGTGGCACAGTAAAAAATTTGGAATTAAAATTGCCGCCAGCGTTATCGTTAATATGTATGTTACAGGATCAAGAACTACATTTTCCGCCATTGCGTGGCACCGCGATCAAAGCAAATTCCTTAGTGGCAATTATGGGTTCTAAGGAAGGCGTAACTGAATTTGCAGATGCATATGGGCTTAAGGTTTTACCTAAATTGTCAGCTTTTGCTGAAATGTTGCATTCCGCACGATCTGGATTAAGTGAAGCTGTAATTCCGCCAAGCTCGCAATTAGTTGGGCAAGAGGCACGCGAGTTGCACATGCGGCGTAATTATAAATTACAAGTATTGGCTCTTTGTCGTGGTGATACAGTTATTCAAGGTGAAGAGTTAAACAAAGTAGTGCTGCGTGCTGGGGATACTTTAGGTATGTTTAGTACTTGGGAAGCTCTGAACGAGTTTCAAAAGAATCCAGACTTCTTTGTATTGACGACTACGTTTCCACGCGAGAAAACATATCCAAAGAAACTGCCTGCCGCATTGTTCTTTTTCTGCTTAGCAATTGGCTTGGTAGTATTTGGCGATTATTCTATTGCGGTTGGATTATTTATTGGTGCCGTTGGAATGATTGCAACGGGAGTTCTATCTATTGATCAAGCATATGAAAAGGTAAGCTGGAAAACGGTGTTTTTCTTAGCTGGCATGATCCCTTTAGGATTGGTGATGCAAACCACCGGTACTGCAGATTGGATTGCAGATTATGTGATCCCAGATAATATTAAAGTCGCGACCTGGTTAGTACAATCTTGTTTGGGAATCTTTGCCTCTGTATTAGCGTTAGCAATATCAAATATCGGTGCTACCGTTTTAATGGTACCGATAGCAATAGATTTAGCGTACAATATTGGCGCTGATCCTCGGGTTTTTGCGTTAACCGTTGCGATGGCTTCGGCAAGTACGTTTATGGTGCAATCAAATCAAGTGAATTCCTTAATTGCCGGGCCAGGTGGTTATTCTACCCGCACCTTTTTCGTAATTGGTGGTGGGATGACGATTATATATTTATCAGTAATGTTATTTGGTTTACACCTGGTATTTTAACTTATACTATTTGTGACATTTCAAGGAGTAAAGATGGGATACTCAAAAGTTGCGATTTCTAAAAATTTGGAATCATCTAGAGATACTAAAGCTCTTAGCAAACTGAATAAGGCTATACAACAGCATATAATTGGTCAGAAAAATCTCATAGAAAGTTTATTAATCGGTGTTTTATGTGATGGACATGTGCTGCTTGAAAGTATGCCAGGTTTAGCGAAGACCACGGCAGCAAAAGCATTGGCGCAGGGCATAGATGGAAAATTCCATAGGATTCAATTTACTCCGGATTTGCTGCCGTCAGATGTCATAGGCACGGATGTTTTTAATCAAGCAACACAAGAATTTAGTTTTAAAAAGGGTCCGGTCTTTCAAAATATCGTGCTTGCAGATGAAATTAACCGCGCGCCGGCTAAAGTGCAGTCTGCGTTGTTAGAAGCAATGGAAGAAAAACAAGTTACTGTTGGACAAGCAAGTTATGCTTTGCCTGAACTATTTATGGTTGTTGCAACGCAAAATCCTATTGAGCAGGAAGGCACATATAATTTGCCGGAAGCGCAATTAGATCGGTTTTTGTTGCATGTAGTGCTTGATTATCCAAATCATGCTGAAGAATTAGATATTATCAATCTTGATCAAACACCAGTGGCGGTAGAAAAAACCAGCCAAGCTGAAGTGTTGGAAGCACGCAAGATCATTAAGAACATTTATGTAGATGATAAATTAAAGAATTACATTATTTCTGTAGTGCAAGCAACACGTAATCCTGGTTTATATAGTGAAGAATTAGCGACATGGATTAGCCATGGTGCGTCGCCGCGCGCCTCAAAAGCAGCGTTGCATTGTGCGCAAGCGTATGCCTGGTTATATGGCGAAGAGTATGTATTGCCAGAACATATACAAGCAATGTGGCATAATATTTTACGTCATAGGATTGCTTTAAGTTTTGAAGCACAGGCTGATGGAATCACTAAGGATAACGTAATTGATGCGTTACTGCGTGTAGTAGCAATTCCTTAAAATGTTATTTCCAACTTTACAAGACTTAATCAAATTAAGAAACGCGGTTAGCACTACCGGTGTGCAGCAACAACGTGCGAATAGTCGTGCGCATGGCGATTACACATCATTATTTCATGGCTTAGGTGTAGAATTTGAAACTGTACGCCCTTATGTAATTGGCGATGACGTGCGTTATATTGATTGGCGCGTTACTGCTAGAATAGGCAAGCCACAGGTAAAGACTTTTAGAGCGGAATGTGATCGCAACGTTTTAATTGTTGTTGATGCTAACGCCTACATGCGCTTTGGCACACGTGTGACTTTTAAATCTGTACAGGCAGCTAAAACAGCAGCATTATTATGTTGGAAATCACTGCAGCAACAAGATCGTGTTGGTGGATTGATTTTTGGTGATGTTGCAAATGGCATGCAATATTTTAAGCCGGCAAAAACTGAAAGTACGGTTCTACGTATGTTAAAATTATTATGCGATACTAAAACTGATGTGCATGAGCCAGTGGCGTTATCAGTTGCATTAAATCATGCCGCGAAAATTCTTACTCCGCAGAGTTTAGTATTTGTAATCAGTGATTTCAGCTACGATTCAATGGCTGCGATTGAAAAGTCGTTAATAAC
>DATIHV010000232.1:0-6212 GCA_035480295.1 Gammaproteobacteria bacterium | reverse complement strand
AATGTTTGGCATCTTAGCTAGTGTATTGCCAAACTTAGTGTTTCGCTGGTTATACTATTTACCCAAAGCTAAAGAACCGCATAAATTTATTAGGTTGTTTTATCTAAATGAGGGATTAAAGTTTGCAAGCTTGGCATTATTGGTTAGCGCATTCTTATTGTGGCCAAAGTTACAAGTTAGTAAATTTTTTGCAGCATTTGTATTGTCTGAATTGCTCCGTGTCTTCTATCAAGCATACGCGCTTACAAGGACTTCAAAGTGAGCGCTGAGATTTCCTCTACCGAATATATCAATCACCACTTAACGCATTGGTCTGTGGGACACGGTTTTTGGTCGTTGCATGTTGATACGATGATTTGCTCATGGATCCTCGGGATTAGTTTTTTAACTCTTTTTTATGTGATTGCCAAACACGCCACGGTGGGGGTGCCCACGGGTTGGCAAAACTTTGTTGAAATGATGTTAGAGATGGTGCAGAAGCAGGTTTCGGATTCCTATCATGGCAAAAACAAACTTATTGCGCCAATGGCCTTAACGATTTTCATGTGGGTGTTATTAATGAACTGCATGGATTTGTTGCCGGTTGATTTAGTACCACGTATTGCGCACCTTTTTGGTGCGGACTATCTACGCATTGTGCCAACTGCAGATCCAAATTTAACTTTAGGCATGTCATTGTCGGTATTCTTTTTAATCATTTGGTTTAATTTAAGTAGCAAGGGCCTGTTTGGTTTACTTAAAGAAATGACATGCAAACCGTTTGGCATTTGGTTAATGCCTTTGAATTTATTTTTACGTTTGATCGAAGAGCTTGCAAAACCAATTTCTTTAGGTCTGCGACTTTTCGGTAACATGTACGCAGGCGAATTAATTTTTATTTTGATTGCGTTATTGCCGTGGTATTCGCAATGGCCGTTAGGCGGAGCGTGGTCAATATTTCACATATTGATAATAACAATTCAAGCTTTTGTTTTTATGATGTTAACGATAGTGTATTTAAGTTCAGCAGAGACTGGGCATTAAAATAGTATAAAGGAGAAAATGATGGACATAACAACACAGATGCAGATTGCTCAAACAGTGGCGAGCATGCAAAACGCAACCATGATTGCCGTTGCAATCTTAATTGGCGCCGGTGCTTTTGGTACTGCGGTTGGGTTTGCAATTTTGGGCGGAAAATTTCTTGAAGGTGCAGCACGCCAACCAGAAATGATCCCGCAATTGCAGGTAAAACTATTTATTGTTGCTGGTCTATTGGATGCGGTATCAATGATTGGTGTAGCGGTTGCATTGTTATTTACTTTTGCAAATCCATTCCTAAAAGGATTGTTGCAATATTTGCCAGTGGTAGCGTCGTAAGCATAAAGGAGCAGCAATGAATTTAAATGCAACTCTTTTTGGACAAATGATCACTTTTGCGATCTTTGTCTGGTTTACTATGCGCGTAATTTGGCCGATCTTAAGTAGACAACTAGACGAGCGTAAAAGAATAATTGCTAACGGTTTGGCTGCTGGTGAGGAAGGGCGTAGATTATTAGCCTCTGCCGAAGAAGCAGCTAAAAATAAAATTGACGAAGCAAAAACACATTGTTACAAGTTATTGGAAGAAGCCGATCAAGAAGCTGCACAAATATTAGAAAACGCGCGTGTGCAAGCGCGTAAAGAGCGTGATGACATTTTAGCGGCCGGACATGTGGCGCTTGATCGCGAAGTTACTAAAGCCAAAAATGAACTGCAAGATCAAGTGGTAAATATTGCAATGTTAGGCGCGGAGAAAATTTTACAACGCAGTGTTAATGCGCAAGACAATCAAGAAATTTTGCAACAATTAGCCAAAAATTTAGTGTGAACTGAATGGCAAATATAACCACCGTAACGCGTCCGTATGCTAAAGCCATCTTAGCTTTGGCCAAGGAAGAGAATTCTTATGCTGCATGGACCAACATGTTGCAATTCTTGTCTGATGTTGCAACAGATGCTTTAGGTTATAAAGTATTAAGCAATTTAGCCATGTCACCAGGGGAAAAAGTTGCATTTATTTGTGATATTGGTAAAGATGTTTTAAATGAACAAGCAAAAAATTTAGTTAAAACCTTAGCGCGCGGCAAAAGATTATTAATTTTGCCTGAATTGTTTAGCTTGTATGAGCAACTGCGCGAGCAAGCAGAAGGTTTAGTGGTAATTGATTTAACCGTGGCGCAAGATGTTGATCGTGCCGAATTTGATCAAATAGCAGCGATCTGCAAAAAGAGTTTCGCGGGCCAAGTTAATTTGCATGAAAAAGTAGATCCAAATTTAATTAGTGGTGGTAAAGCACAAATTGGCAATCGAGTAGTTGATGCCTCAATCCATGGCCGCCTTGCTGCCATGCGAAATTTGTTGCGCAAATAAGGAATAGTTATGGTTACACAGGTTACCTTAAAGGCTTCTGAAATTAGCGATTTGATCAAAGCCAAGATTGAAAAGTTTGATCAAAATATAACCGATAAAAATCAAGGCATAATCGTAAGCTTGGCGGACGGCATTGTGCGTGTGCAAGGTCTTGATGCAGTTAAATATGGTGAGCGTTTAGAATTTGATAATGGTGTTTACGGGATTGCGTTGAACTTGGAGCAAGATTCAGTTGGTGCGGTAGTATTGGGTGACACCAAGTTATTAGACGAAGGACAAACAGTACGTTGTACTGGTGAAGTGTTAAGTGTACCAGTAGGCCCCCAATTATTAGGTAGAGTTGTTGATGCGCTGGGTAGACCGATTGATGGGCAGGGACCAATAAATACTACATTAACTTCGCCGATTGAAAAAGTAGCACCAGGAGTGATCTGGCGTGAATCGGTGCGTCAACCATTGCAAACAGGTTTGAAACCAATTGATGTTATGGTGCCGGTTGGTCGTGGACAGCGCGAGCTAATTATTGGTGACAGACAAACTGGTAAAACAGCAATTGCAATTGATACCATTATCAATCAGAAAAATACCGGTGTTAAGTGCATTTATGTAGCGGTTGGACAAAAATCTTCTTCCGTAGCAAATGTGGTGCGCAAATTAGAAGAACATGGTGCGATGGAACACACCATTGTAGTAGCTGCGATGGCTGCAGAAGCAGCTGCTTTGCAATATATTGCACCTTATACGGGTTGCTCTATGGGCGAATATTTTCGTGATCGCGGCGAAGATGCATTGATAATTTATGATGATCTTACCAAACAAGCCTGGGCATATAGACAAGTATCGTTATTGCTGCGTCGACCACCTGGACGCGAAGCTTATCCTGGCGATGTGTTTTATTTACATTCACGTTTATTAGAAAGAGCTGCGCGCGTTAATGCACAATATGTTGAAAATTTTACTAAAGGTGAAGTTAAAGGCAAAACGGGATCATTAACTGCATTACCAATTATTGAAACACAAGCTGGCGACGTTTCAGCGTTCGTACCAACGAATGTGATTTCAATTACCGACGGACAGATATTCTTAGAAACAGATTTGTTTAATGCCGGTATTCGTCCTGCGATAAATGCAGGTCTATCTGTTTCACGTGTTGGTGGCGCAGCACAAACTAAACTGATTAAAAAATTGGGTGGCAGAATACGTTTGGCGTTAGCACAATATCGCGAGCTAGCCGCATTTGCGCAGTTTGCGTCTGAATTGGATGAGGCAACACGTAAACAGTTAGAACGTGGACAGCGTGTGACTGAAGTTATGAAACAAAAACAATATAATCCTTTATCTATAGGTGAAATGGCGGTTAGTTTGTATGCCGTTGATAATGGATTTATGGATAAAATTGCCATCAAAGATTTAGTCACATATGAAAAACATTTATTGGTTTATGTTAAAGGTAAACACCCAGAATTGATTAAAGAGCTGAACGCAAAAGGTGAATTAACGGAAGAACTGGAGAAGCAGTTGCGCGACGCAATCACCGATTATAACAGCACGCAAGCTTAAGAAACTGTATGGCAAATACTAAAGAAATTCGTGGCAAAATTAGCAGCATTCAAAGCACGCAAAAAATTACGCGCGCAATGGAAATGGTTGCTGCGAGTAAAATGCGCAAATCACAACATCGAGTGTTAGCGTCACGTCCCTATTTAAGCCGAATTCAAGAAGTTATTAGCCATTTAATAAAAGGCAAGCTAGAGTATACACATCCTTATCTGGTAGCTAGAGATGTAAAAAAGGTCGCTTTTTTAGTGATTTCCACTGATCGTGGACTATGCGGCGGCTTAAATATTAATCTATTTAAAAATGTTTTCGGTGAAATGAGGCAATTCGATCAAAAAGCCATTCCGTCTGTGATTTGCACAATAGGCAAACGTGCCGAAACTTTTTTTGTGCATCATAAAGCCGATGTCGCAGCTTCCGTTACTGCTATTGGGGATATCCCAAAAGTTAAAGACTTAGTGGGCATAATGAAAGTAGTAACCGATGCTTTTGATAAATTAGAAGTTGACGAAGTATATTTATGTTATAACAAATTTGTCAGCACTTTAGTGCAAAAGCCGCAAATAGTGCGGTTACTGCCGGTTGTAGATCCTAAGAATGAGGGTGCGAGGGCTGCCTGGGATTATATATATGAACCAGATGCAGCAACGTTATTAGATATTTTATTGCATCGTTATGTAGAAAGTTTAATTTATCAAGCAGCAGTCGAAAATGCCGCGTGTGAACAAGCGGCACGTATGATGGCTATGCGCAATGCTTCAGACAATGCGGAAGAATTAATTAGTGATTTGCGCTTAATTTACAACAAGGCGCGTCAAGCAGCAATTACCAAAGAGTTAGCGGAAATTGTTGCAGGTGCGGCTGCGGTTTAAGGTTGGGTTTTTATGAGCACAGGTAGCGTAGGTAAAGTTATTCAAGTAATTGGCGCGGTTATTGACGTGGAATTTCCACGAGCTGAGGTGCCGCGTATTTATGACGCATTATATTTAAAAGATCAGGATTTAACTTTAGAAGTACAGCAACAATTAGGTGACGGTGTAGTACGCACGATCGCAATGGGATCTTCTGAAGGCCTGCAACGTGGGTTGCCAGCCACAAATACTGGCGCACCAATTAGTGTTCCTGTCGGTCCTAAAACTTTAGGGCGGATCATGGATGTGTTGGGGCGGCCAATTGATGAGTTGGGTCCTATAGGTGCTACAGAAACATTACCAATACATCGATCACCGCCAAGCTTTGAAGATCAAGCTGCTAAAGAAGAATTATTAGAAACAGGTATTAAAGTTATTGATTTAATTTGTCCGTTCGCTAAAGGCGGCAAGGTTGGATTATTCGGTGGCGCAGGTGTAGGCAAAACCGTAAACATGATGGAATTGATCAGAAACATTGCGCACGAGCACCATGGTTATTCTGTTTTTGCTGGCGTAGGCGAGCGCACCCGCGAAGGCAATGACTTTTACAATGAAATGAAAGAAAGCAAAGTTTTAGACAAGGTTGCGTTAGTGTATGGGCAAATGAATGAACCGCCTGGTAATAGATTGAGAGTGGGATTAACCGGCTTAACTATGGCAGAGCAATTTCGCGACGAAGGGCGTGACGTGTTGTTATTTATTGATAATATTTATCGTTATACTTTGGCCGGTGTAGAAGTATCTGCTTTATTGGGACGTATGCCATCAGCGGTAGGTTATCAGCCAACATTAGCAGAAGAATTGGGTGTATTAGAAGAACGTATTACATCTACCAAAACTGGATCGATCACATCTATTCAAGCAGTTTACGTTCCTGCAGACGATTTAACCGATCCTGCGCCCGCTACTACATTTGCACACTTAGATGCAACTGTGGTGTTGTCGCGACAAATTGCGGAAATTGGTATTTATCCGGCGATTGATCCATTAGATTCAACTAGCCGCCAACTAGATCCGAATATAATCGGCCAAGAACATTATGATGTGGCGCGCGCAGTGCAAGGCGTGTTGCAACGTTATAAAGAATTAAAAGATATTATTGCAATTTTAGGTATGGATGAATTATCTGAAGAAGATAAACTTTCTGTATCAAGAGCTAGAAAAATTCAGCGTTTTCTGTCCCAGCCGTTCTTTGTTGCCGAAGTATTCACCGGATCACCCGGCAAGTATGTGCAATTAAAAGATACCATTCGTGGGTTTAAAGGTTTAGTGGCTGGCGAATATGATCAATTGCCAGAACAAGCGTTTTATATGGTTGGCACAATTGATGAAGCAGTGGAAAAAGCAAAAACA
>DATIHV010000231.1:0-6257 GCA_035480295.1 Gammaproteobacteria bacterium | reverse complement strand
TAGTATTTCGGTAGTGATGAGCTTATTGGCAACTGTTTATCCTGCATGGCGTGCTGCAAGTATTGCGCCGGCTGAGGCACTGCGTTATGAATAGCGATATTGTATTAGAATGCAATAACTTGAGTAAAACCTTTGAAGATGGTAAAAACACCTTAAATGTATTAAACAATATCAACATGCAGATCAAATCAGGTGCGCAAATTGCGATAATGGGCAGATCAGGATCTGGTAAAAGCACGTTATTGCAACTATTGGGCGGTCTAGATAATCCTACCCATGGTAGTATTAATATTAATGGTAAAAACATTTTATCTATGAACGAAGCGGCACGTGCTAGGTTTCGTAACAAACACGTAGGCTTTATTTATCAAATGCATCACTTATTGCCAGAATTTACTGCGTTAGAAAATATTGCTATGCCATTATTGATTGCCGGCTTGAGTGGCAAAAGAGCATTAGAAGAAGCACAACAATTAATCGATGCAGTTGGATTACGTGATCGCAGTGGTCACCGGCCTGCACAATTATCTGGTGGAGAACGGCAACGTATTGCGATTGCGCGATCATTAGCAACGCGCCCAGATTGCGTATTAGCCGATGAACCTACCGGTAACCTAGATGCGGAGAATGCAGAATTAGCATTACAATTAATGCAAAAATTAAATCGAGAATTTGGTACAACTTTTATAGTTGTAACACATGATCCTGATTTAGCGAAGCGCTTAGATCATACCTATCATTTGCAAGAAGGTGTATTGAGGTAAAACATGCAAAAACTAAGAATTACTAATCTTCCACGTTGGATTTCCGAAATCCATATTAAACAATTTTTTAATAGCTGCGGCAAAATTGTCCAGGCTAACGTAGAGTTAGATCACAATACTTTACGTCCGCTGGGGCATGGTTTTATAACATTTGCCGATGACGCATCCACTGAGCGTGCATTAGAAAAGAACGGTGCATTACTCGATGGTGTAGCAATTAATGTGCAGATTGATGCAGATATAGCTGAAACTGTCGATGTAGTGTGATTCTGTCATTCAAATGAGCTGGTCTTGTCATCCCCGAAGATGCGCCGGTCTTGTCATCCCCGCCGCAGCCGCCTATGGCGGCGCAGAGCGGGGATCTCACTCTACCACTTGTTGTTCTTAAACTTGTGATGAATATTCGGCCATAGCAAGTGTATGATTAAATACGTTGCTACACCTGATGCCAAGCCTGCAACTAAACAACCAAGTAAGAATGGTTGCCAAATGTCATGCAGTACGATGATGATTTGTTGCATGTTGAGATGAAAATGCACATGCGACATATGTACATTGAGTAAGCCTGAACCTAGCTGGTATGCAAAATAATACATAAATGGCATAGTAATTGGATTTGCTATCCATATTGAAACTGCAACCAACGGAATATTACAGTCTAGAAATACTGCGATCATAACTGCGAGTATCGTGTGGAAAGGTAAAGGGATCCAACCACAAGCTACGCCTACCGCAATGCCTCGAGCTACCGACTCGCGATTAAAATGCCATAAATTTTCAGCGCACACTATGTCGCCAAATTTAACTATATATTTATTGTGCGAAAACTTTTTATAATAATGCTTTAACATTTTGTTTAACATACGTCATGTCATCCAGATCATTGCCATTAGTTACTTGTGCCTTGCTGTTAGGCATGTGCACAACGCTTTTCATTCCACAACTGCCGCCACAAAGTGTAGTGTACGCCTGTGTGATTGGGGCATTAGTCATATTAAGCTTGCGAACTAAACATGCGCTGCATTTGCTGGCTGTAGCGATTTTAGGTTTCAGCTACATTACCTGGCATGCGAATCAACACATTCAGCACGCATTGCCAAGGCAGTTAGAAACACAAAAGATCACTGTCATTGGCACTATTTCAAGTGTAGACCAAGAAAATAAAAAACCTAAAATCAAATTTAGGCTTAACGTTAGTAAGGTTTATAACAACTACTCTGGCTGGCAGCTTCCAGCCACAATTCAGTTAAGTTGGAATGGCGCCAAGCAAGTTGCCCCAGGGGATGTATGGAAATTACAGGTTAAATTAAAGCGGCCACGCAATTATGCTAATCCTGGCAGCTTTGACACCGAAAAGTATTTTTTTCAGCAGCGGGTTGCTGCTTTGGGGTACGTAGTTGCTAGTCCTATGAACCATCTGTTACAACAGAATCCCGGCACATACCCGATTAATACCCTACGCCAATGGCTGCATGGTTTTGTGCAACAGAGCATAGGTGAGCGCACTTTTGCGCCGGTCATAACCGCGTTAGCATTGGGCTCCAAGGCTGACTTGTCAGAAGAGCAAACTGCAGTACTGCAAAATACCGGTACGGCACATTTGCTAGCAATTTCAGGATTACATATAGGAATGATTGCCAGCATGGTCTTTGCCGTATTGCGTCTATCATGGCGCTTTGTGCCAGCTGCATTCTTACGAATTCCAGCACCGTGGTTTGCTGCATGCGGTGCATTGGTATTAAGTATTGTGTATGCGTTGTTAGCCGGATTCTCTATTGCTACACAACGATCGATAATCATGCTAAGTGTACTACTGTTTGGAATTTTGCTTAAACGCAAAGTTTCGACGGTGCATAGTTTTTGTTTGGCGTTGTTTCTAGTTCTAGTATGGGATCCTTTTGCCATATTATCTATAGGCTTTTGGTTTTCGTTCTTAGCAGTTGGGTTTTTGATGTATGCGTTGCGCGGGCGTTTTGTATCCAATCACCATTCAAGTGAAAGTTCCTGTCATCCCGGGAAAAGCGCAGCTTTTACCCGGGATCTCCTGCACAAAGCCGTGCGTTTTCTCAAACCACAGATCGTAATCACTGTAGGTTTACTACCCATAACTTTATTGTTCTTTGCCAAAAACTCTTTAATTGGTCCTGTAGCAAATATCCTAGCAATACCGTGGGTAAGTTTTGCAGTTTTACCATGTACATTAATTGCAATGCTATTAATACCTATACAACCTGCTGTTAGCAGCATGCTCTTCAAAGCTGCTGAACACAACTTTGCTCTGTTATGGACCATATTAGAAAAACTTGCGCACATTCGGGTGTATACCTGGCATGTGCCAGATAATTACTTGAGTTTGATAATCATCGCTGCGCTACTTGGTACCATATGGTTGTTTGTACCACGCGGTTTACCTGGCCGTTGGTGGGGTGTGTTTGGCTTTTTACCATTATTCTTTGTGCAATCGGCGGCGATTCCCTACGGTCAAGCAGATTTTACTTTGTTAGATGTAGGGCAGGGCTTGGCAACTGTAGTGCGTACGCAAAATCATGTATTAGTTTACGACACGGGTGCTAAGTTGCAGGATAATTTTGATTTAGGCACACGCGTGGTTGTGCCATATTTGCATAACGTTGGCATTAAAAAGATTGATGCATTGATGATAAGTCACGGCGACAATGATCACGTAGGTGGTGCGCCAGGGTTATTACGCTCCATAAATGCGAACGTTGTGATCACTAGTGATGATCAAACTTTAAGTGAATTTAATCCCGGGTTGTGTATAGCGGGGCAGCAGTGGGAGTGGGATGGCGTGCAGTTCACAGTTTTACATCCAGACGCGGAAGAAGTTTACAAAAAACGTAACGATCGTTCTTGCGTATTAATGGTACAAGCGGGTGATCATAAAGCATTACTAACCGGCGATATTGAAAAACGCAGCGAAAAGCAACTAGTTGCGCGTTACGGCAATGAGTTGCAAGCAGATCTAATGCTAGTGCCGCATCACGGAAGCAAAACTTCATCTAGCGCAGAGTTCTTGCAAACGGTAAACCCTAAATATGCGTTAATTCCGGTAGGGTATAAGAATCAATATGGGCATCCTAAAGAGCCAGTACTGCAACGATATAGAGATATGAATATTGCTGTGTTACGTACTGAATATGATGGTGCGATTAATTTTAGATTAGGTGCAGAATTGTTGCCAGAATGTTATAGGCGGGCACAGAAGGGGTTTTGGCATTATTGAACGGAAGGTGGCTATCGTTTATTACTTAACGTGTCGTCAGACGACGCAATTGTAGCCGTTTTGACTTTTTCAAATATTTGTTTGATCGTGTCTGGCATATGAGTTGCTTTCGTGTTTGCAGGAACTTTAAACGAAACGTTGCTGCCGCTGCCTGCACTTTCTATGGTATAATCAGTGCCAAACGACTCTGTATTAACTGCGAGCGGTGTTGCTAAGGTAATTTTTGTCACGGCGTTTGCATCTTTCTTATCTGCGACGGCGTTTGCATCTTTCTTATCTGCGAAAGTATTTACTCCAAAAATAATATCGCTTATTTCTTGCTCAAATTGTTTGGCCGATTTATCAGGGCTATTCTTAAGGGTAAATGCTGGCACAGGGTTTGTCGTATATGTAATATTTTCTCCATAAAACATCTGAAATGACTCCTGTAGCCCGCCCATTCGCGTCATATCTGCCACTGCGGAGTTGACTTCTACTGTAGTACTCATGATTTCTGGAGCAGCAGAGGTGCTAACTGCAGATGATGTGGTAGTAGTTGCCGCCATAGTTGTTACCGCAGCTTGCGGCTCTGTAACGGACATGAGTGGGGTCAACGCAATGCTTTGAAAAGCAAGGTGAAGTTCTCGTGCAAAAGATTTATCTACAGCCTTTAGAGGAACATCTATGGCAGTGCCTGTATCATCTATGTTTGATAGGGTATACTTACTAAGTAATGGGGCGCCATATTTATTTGTTGTGAGCGTCTTGTCGGTTATGAGGGTAACGCTGGATATAGGGTATACCGGTTGTTTGTTTGATGCGGGTTGAGACGCATCCTGTTTAAATTCTTTTTTGCTCTTACGTACTTCTCTTACTGCGTATTCAATTAAATCAATAATTTTTATGACGTCGTCCCTGAATGTTGCTTTATGTAGCATGTCATTGTTTGTAATATGAATTTGCATTGAAGGCTCAAATTGGATCCTCAAATTTTCCCCATATTTAGCTTGCAATTGAGCTTGCAATTCACTTTGCACCGCTTTGAATTCTCCTATGGTTAATTCATCACTTAAATTGATTGTTGCTTTAGTAACTGTAACTTTCGAGCGCTTGGGGCGTGCATTCTTTGCAGCGTGCGCCAGCTTAATAGGTCGCACTGGATTTGCCGCCACAGTGATTTGTCTTTTTGGTCCAAGTGCTGCCTCTGTTCGAGGTATATCGACTAAGTCAATTTTATTATGCCATTCACCCCATTGGTTGATTTCGTAACCAAGGTCAGAATAAAGCTTAAAGTTATTGTAATTGATTGGTCTTGCGTATGTTATATTAAACCCAATCGCGTTGAATTCAATTTGTGTAGGCGGTATGCGGAATGTAGATTGATGTTCAAGCGCAGTTGTAAGATCATTTTGTTCTTGGGGAGTTAATCTATTGCCACTTGTGAATATATAGCGCAATACAACTGTGGGTTGATTGCCTTGCACTGGTACTTCAGTATCTTGTACGGATTCTTCGTATTCTTCTTCGTCATCTGATGAGTCGGAATCATCGTAGTTAGGGTCAAAAAAGTCTCGAGCTGAATTTCTCGCAACTTTTGTTAGCGTAGATGTAGTTAACACTGCTTGTGGCGAAAATACGACTGCTGTCTGTTGCAGTTCCTCGGGTAGATTTTGATCAGACTTCTTTCCTCTATTAATGACACTTGACGCTGCTCTACGTATTGGTTTAGTTTCGTTAAGAACAGCTCGTTTTTTATCCGCATCATTTAGCGGAGGCGGATTTATATTATCGTTGTTATCATCGTCGTCTGATCCGCCTGTGTGTGATGCGCTCATCTTTGTTCTCCAAGGCACAAATAAAGATGCATTATTATTGTCTCATTCGTTACGCGCCAGAGTCGCTTTTGTTGCCACCGCCGCCAAAACCCTTATGCTTCCGTTTTTCAATGCTCGCAGGAAACTCACAAATAACTTCAACCGCTTTTTCTGCAGCATCTATTAAGTCACGATATGCATCTTCATGTGTTTCGTTACGATCATCCGATAGATCATCTTGTCTTTCTGGTTGCATGTGTTTTGTTTTTAAAACGACGATTATTTTTCCGTCTGCACCTACTTCTCCTGTAGCATCTGGAACTCCATACTGTGCTAACTTAGATTTGAGACGTCCTGTGGCACCACGATCAAATGTCTCAGCAACGTTTGGCTGTAAACTAATTTTCATATTGTACGATTCTGCAGAGATATCTAATACGTCTCTTTGTATGATAT
>DATIHV010000230.1:0-3723 GCA_035480295.1 Gammaproteobacteria bacterium | reverse complement strand
AACTAAGCCTAAGATTAGCGCCGGAATTGCAATACTTAGACTTGGCCCGTAACGTTGGACAATTGCTTGATTTATGTTTCTACCGCCATCAGAAACACCAAAATCAAATAAGAACAGCCGCATGGTTTTTTGCCAAAAAATTGTATCAGTTACACTATGCGTCTTTGTGTTATAGAATAATGGCATATTATAACCATGTGTACTCTTCCAATCTTCCACTTGCTGCTTTGTGACATATTTTGTTCCTAAATGCACATATGCAATATCATCCGGCGAGTTGACCGCAAAAAATAATACGAAGGTCAATATATTAACCCCTAACAAAACCGGAATGGCATTTAGAATACGTCTTAGAATATAATTTCCCATTATTTTACTCTTCTTGCTTTTTGTTTAGTGCTTAACTTGTAACCTATGATCGCAGGCATGATTAGAACTATTAAGACCACAAGCACGATAAACATTGGCCATACGATTGGATGATTCCATTGCAGACGCAATTGCGCGCGCATATTTGGATCTATTTGCACATATTTAAGAGTGTTTAGAGACACCGGATTTGGCTTGGTATTCCCATACCATGGATTCGATAATATATAATCCTGCGGAAAATATCCCCAAATCCAAGGCGCATCAAACTGTAATATAGCAAGCATCTGTGGAATTAACTTTAAGCGTTGTGGATCATCGCCTAACGCTTTAAATTTTTTAAACAGCAAATCAAATTGTGGATTGCTGTAATTGACAGCATTTTCACCATCGTAATTTACTCTGGCATTTGGGCCGTAAAATAAAAATAACGCATTCTCTGGGTCCGGATAGTCTAAGTTCCAGGCCAATGCAAAAAATTGTATTGCGCCACTTCTAAGCTTATCTTGAAAACGATTATAATCAGAAGAGCGGACTATTAAATCAATGCCCAATTTATTAAATTGTTTAACTACCCAACCAATCACGGACCGTTGATTCGGATCGCCGCTACTTACAACATCATAATATATTTGCAATTTTCTGCCATCTTTGTCTCTACCGCCGGGATAGCCTGCAGCTTTCATTAATTCTTTTGCTTGTTGCAAATTTGCCGCCACATCTACCGGTTTACTTGCGGTATAGCCAGCAATTCCCGGCGGTATTGGACCGTTAGCCACTAAAGCGCGGCCATTGGCAAAAATAGTTATAAATTCTTGCACATCAAAAGCCAAACCTATCGCACGGCGTAAATTCCGCGCTTGCTCAGAATAGCCACCTACAACATCGTCGAGCATATTAAAACCCCAATAGCCAACACTTAAGTCATCGGAAATAGATAACCGCACGCCTTTGTCTACTAATGATTGATTAAGCTGAATACTTCTAGAACTTTGACTCAGCGCGGAGTTAAAATTACCTGAACTAATACCAGATCGATCATAATACCCCTGCATAAATTTATCCCAATACGGAATGCTTTCTTTCTCTAAACTAAACATGATCTGATCTAAAAACGGTAGTTTTTTACCAGCATTGATGAGTAAACCATGTGCTTGATCATCTGGCATACCAACACTTGGATAATATTCGTCATGGAAATTGGGATTACGCTGCATAAGCATGCGACGCTCCGGATTGTTTTCAAGTAAATAAAATGGCCCGGTGCCAATAGGATATGTATCTAAATTGATGTTGTGATCGTCCAAGCCAGGTTGGCAATAAAATTTACTTGCCTCCCAAGGCACTGGTGCAAAAAATAACATCTCCAGCCAATATTTAAATTGATCGTACTTGCCATGAATTTTAATTTCATAAGTATAATTATCTATAACTTTGGCCCCAGTCAAATCATAGCTGCGCAAATCTAAGCATAGCTCACAATGGTTAGCCGTATAGGCTGTCGCTAATTGCTCGCGTAATTGCTGTAAACCAACTATATATGGACTCATAAAACCAAATATAGGCGAGTTCAAACTTGGATCGGCCAAGCGCTTGATTTGATTTACATAATCCGCGGCCGTTAATTCTCTAGTGCCAGTATGTGCAAAATCTTGTATGGATTGGTATTGGCGTGCTTGTTGCATCGTTAGATTATGATATATATATGTGCCACTGGCATCTTGTGCTAGTGCCGGATGTGGTTGATATAAAATGTTTGGTTTAATAGTGATACGGTACGTAGTCGTGTTAGCAACAGGATCATACACACTTTTCGGCATAGCCGTTGCAGTTAAAGGCTGCAGGGTATATGGACGCAACAGATAATTATATTCCAATACCGGTTCATAAATCTGTGCAATAAATAACCATTCCTCTGCGGTATAGGAAATCGCCGGATCTAAATGTTTAGGTTGCTCAGAAAAGGCTGTGTACACGGTATTTGCAGTCGCTGATTGCTTTGGATATGGGTCATTCCAAGCTTGGTCGTCACAACCAGCTAAAGCCAACGCGCTCAAACAAACAATTCCCTTTAATAACGAAATAAATTGCAATTTCCATATACCCGTAACACTTACATAATTGCTGCTAACAGCGATGTGTTAGCGCTACGGGTGACGCGCAGGGAGGGGCATCACCCATTCGCACGCAGCGCAGCGCAGCGCAGCGAGTACGAATGGGGATACCCGCAGCGGCAGGACCCGTAGCACTAAGGACTTTCATTGTTAGCAGCAACTATCCGCTCGCCAACCTGCGTAACAGATCATCGACAAATGCAATACGCTGTTCACTTGCAGACAAGTCTAACATAAATTTAATGCTGGTTGAGCCAGCAAAACCGAAACATTTAGGATTGCTTTGCACCAAGTTTACGACTGCCTGTGGGTTAACCGGCGGGTTAGGAATAAACTCTAGCTTCCCTCCTTTAGGGCCAACTTTAATGGTTTTTACGCCTAGGGGTAGCGCTTGCAATTTAAGTTCAGTAACTGTAAACAAGTTGTCTACTTGTGACGGTGTCTCACCAAAGCGATCGATCATTTCTACTCGTAACTCATCCAGCTCGTGTTTGCTTTTGGCACTGGCAATACGTTTGTACAATACCAATCGCGAATGCACATCGCCCAAATAACTATCCGGAATTAAAGCTGGGATTTGCAGATCAATTTCTGCGCCACGAATACTTGGCAATTCCAAGCCTGGATCACGCCCCGCTTGCAGACTTTTGACGGTGTGATCTAATAATTCCATAAATAGGCTGAAGCCAATGGCTTGCAAATTACCACTCTGATCTTCACCTAGAAGTTCTCCCGCACCGCGGATCTCTAAATCATGCGTGGCTAAAATAAAGCCAGCGCCTAAAGTATCTAAATCTTCTAATGCTTGCAGACGTTTTTTAGCATCACTGGTTATTGCGGCTTCGGGCGGCGTTAAGCAAAATGCATATGCTTGGTGATGTGAGCGCCCTACTCGGCCACGTAGCTGATGCAACTGGGCAAGACCTAATCTATCGGCGCGATCCATAATAATTGTGTTAGCCGTTGGAATATCGATTCCTGTTTCAATAATGGTCGTACATACAAGCACGTTAAAACGGCGGTGATAAAAATCACTCATAATATGCTCTAGCTCGCGCTCTGACATTTGCCCATGCGCTACTGCAATGCGTGCACTAGGCAACCAATCTCTTAATTCAGCAGCGGTTACTTCTATTGTTTCTACTTCATTATGTAAATAATAAACCTGTCCACCGCGACTTAATTCACGATTAACTGCCTCTTCGATTAATGGTTTACTTCTCTCGCGTACAAAAGTTTT
>DATIHV010000229.1:0-5127 GCA_035480295.1 Gammaproteobacteria bacterium | reverse complement strand
GTGTTTGAATAGCAAAATTGAATTCTTTACGTAGAGCAAATTCCTTTTGCTGCGCATCATCCATTAGACTGAGTACCATAGCTTTAGCTTTGTCAGGAGTAAGCACCATTTCGTTAAGTGGTTCAACCACACCATTTACCTTAACGCACGGCGGCTTGCCCGCAGTTATAAATAAGTCTGACGCTTTCATGCTCACCATTTTTTTCAATAACTGGTCAAAATTCATTCGATCTCCAAATTATTGAAACGGCTCTTTATTTTCAGCCAGCGTATAAGCATCTTCGCGTTTAATTAAATCGTCATGTACTAAAGCTTGTAAACACTGATCTAACGTTTGCATACCTTGCACTTGTCCAGTTTGAATAACAGAATACATTTGCGGAATCTTATCCTCACGAATTAGATTGCGAATTGCTGGAGTTGCAATCATGATTTCATGCGCCGCCATACGACTGCCGCCAGCTTTAACTTCTATCAAGGTTTGTGCAATTACTGCGCGTAATGATTCCGATAGCATTGACCGTACCATATCTTTTTCTCCGGCTGGAAAAACGTCAATAATACGATCTACAGTTTTTGCCGCGGACGTTGTATGTAAAGTTCCGAATACTGTATGGCCAGTTTCCGCAGCGGTTAACGCTAAACGAATTGTTTCTATATCACGCATTTCACCAACCATTATCACGTCAGGATCTTCGCGCAATGCAGATCGTAATGCTTCGGCAAAACCTAAAGTGTCTTTGTGCACTTCACGTTGCGTAATTAAACTTTTTTTACACGTGTGCACGAATTCGATTGGATCTTCGATCGTTAAAATATGTTTGGCGTGCGTTGCATTTATATGATCAATCATTGCAGCCAAAGTAGTACTTTTACCAGATCCAGTAGGGCCGGTTACTAGAACTAAACCTCGAGGATATTCAGTGATTTGCGAAAAAAGTTTTGGAGCTTTTAAGTCCTCAAGCGTTAAAACTTTGGTCGGGATGGTACGGAACACTCCGGCCGCACCGCGAGTTTGGTTGAAAACGTTGACCCTAAAACGGGCTAAACCTGGCATCTCAAATGAAAAGTCGATTTCAAGCTGTTCATCAAATATCTTACGTTGATGATCATTCATGATATCGTAGACTAATTCATGCACTTGCTTGCCACTTAAAGCAGGTATATCAATCTTACGCATGTGGCCATTCACACGAATAATTGGTGGCATTTCCGCAGATAAATGCAGATCAGACGCTTTGTTTTTTACGCTAAATGCTAAAAGCTCTGTTATATCCAACTATTTTCCTCAGAAATACCTAAACGACCACTAGACATACACTTAAATCGTGTATTCTGGTGGCTCATATATAATAAGTATAGTCCCGCCTAACGAGCCTTTTGACATTTCTACCATGCCAGACTAGGTAATCAGAGCAGACAGGTTGGTATCCTGACAACCAGATGGTAAATAGGTCAGCGGGACATCCATAGTTGATCCGTCCCATTGTCCACAAGAATATTGAATTTGTCCTGTGCTAACAATTCTCGCCACCATAGTTATTCTGCAACTTATACCGGTCGCACCACTGGTGTTTGATTGAACGTAACCAAGTATGCCAAGATTCTTGGTATAAAACCTTAAATAGGCTGCCTGACTATTAGTAGACACCCCATAATAAATCTGCTGCAGCACAGGTGAAGATACAGCATTATATGTTGAAACAGTAAGATTGGAAAAGGAACTAGGAAATTTGTCATTATCCAGATATGCAGTTGCTAAGTCATTTCTGTAACCGTTAATAATGCCAAGAACCTCGGCAAAGCGGGATTTTATGGTAAAACTGGTATAGACAGGACCGCTCACCGCTAATATGATACCGATTATCAAAAGCGTGGCCATTAATTCCATCAAAGTGAAGCCCTGAATACCCTTTTTACGCATATCTGTCCCTTTCTGAGGTTGAATAAGGTCAAAATTGGTGGTATAAATGACTATATAAATTTTCGCCAGGAATCAGTAGTATTATGTTTATGTCATCCCTGCAAAATGCATTAATTTTTACAATACATACCATTTTTAGCACCTATATAATAATAGTATTATTTCGCTTTATGTTACAGTTAGTACGAGCGGACTTCTACAACCCATTGGCCCAAGTAGCCATACGCATTACCAACCCTTTATTAGTGCCATTGCGCCGCATAATACCAGGCTACGCAAAAATCGATGTTGCATCATTGGTACTTGCGTTGCTGTTGCAGGGCGTTGAGCTATATGCAATTTTGATCACTAAAGGCTTTAGTGTTGCACCAAGCACTACTTCAATCTTGGGATTATTTATCTGGAGCAGCGGAGAATTATTAGATTTATTCCTGGTATTTTTATTCTTCGCTACTTTAATTCAAGCAATCGCCAGCTGGGTTCAACCTGGGCAATATAACCCTGGTGTAGCATTATTTTCTAGAATTACCGATCCTTTCTTCAATCCTATACGTCGTGTGTTACCAGATTTTGGCATGTTAGATTTTGCACCACTTGTTGGTATATTCGTGATTTACTTAACAAGAATGATAATTGCAAATCCGATTATTTTTTATGGCCGAGGTTTGATCTAGGCTGCGAATAATATGACCATTCCATTAAGTTTATACATCCACATCCCATGGTGTGTAAAAAAATGTCCCTATTGTGATTTCAATTCACACGCATTACAAAATGTTTTGCCAGAAACTATGTACCTCGATGCGCTTGTTCAAGATTTAAAACTTGATTTACATCATGTACAAAACCGCAAAATTAATACAATTTTCTTTGGTGGCGGCACACCAAGTCTAATTTCTCCAGCTGGATTTGAGCGTTTGTTAGATCAAGTCTCACAGCACGTGTGTTTCGCTGACGATATTGAAATAACTATGGAAGCCAATCCCGGAACCGTAGAGCATTTTAATTTTGCTGATTACAAACAAGCTGGCATAAATCGTATTTCTTTAGGTGCGCAAAGTTTTGAAATAATAAATTACAAGCACTTGGAAGAATCCACAAATCAGATGAAACATTACGCGCAATTGATAAGATACATAAAGTAAATTTTAATTCATTCAATATTGATCTGATGCATGGTTTGCCGCAACAAATTATAGCAGAGGCGTTACAAGATTTAACAACAGCGCTTGCTTGTGATCCACCGCATTTATCATGGTACCAACTTACGATTGAACCCAATACAGTATTTTACAAATACCCACCTACCCTGCCAAATGACGATATAACTTGGGAAATCCAAACCCAAGGCGAGCAAATATTATCCGCTGCTGGCTATACGCATTATGAAGTATCGGCCTTTGCCAAACCGCAGCAACAATGTAGACATAACATTAATTATTGGGAATTTGGTGATTACCTCGGCATAGGCGCTGGGGCGCATGGTAAAGTTACAGATCTCGCCAGCGGAACTATACAGCGCATGTGGAAAACGCGAAATCCTAAAGATTATCTAGATACCAGCAAAAAATTCCTAGCCGGCACATCTGTTATTGCACGCGAGCAGATCGCAAATGAATACATGCTTAACCGACTGCGTTTATTTGCTGAAGTGAATCTGCGCGATTACGAACAACGCACTGGTCTGCCAGCTGCTGAGCTTAAACCTATTCTGGAACACGCCCAAGCAAAAGGATTAGTAGAATTGACTACTGACAGTCTATACTTAACATCATTAGGTAAGCGCTTTTTAAATGATCTACTGCAAATGTTTTTAATAGACGAGGTAGCAAATGCTTGAAATTGAATACACTGCTTCTCCCGCCGAAACAGCACAGGCAACTCTTGATTTTATGAGCAACCGCCCAGTAGTAGCTATATTGTTTGGCTTTATGCGCGTGGCATGCATATTACTGCTAGTTGGTTTCTGCATCACTTTATTAAATAAGGCAACCCGTGTGCAAGATGTAGTATCCGTATTCTTTGCTTTGCTGTGGCTGATGTATTATAAGAAAATCAATCGTTGGGTAATACAGCGCAGTTTAAAGCTGCGTCAAACTGCTGATCTCAAATGCATGTATAAAATTGATGAAAAAAGCATTCTGTACAGAATTCATAACTCTGCTCCACATCACATCGAGTGGAAAAAGCTTAAATACGTTTTGAAAAATAAAAGCGGTTACATAATACCGCTAACAGGCGTAAGTAATGCGGGCAAATTCTTATGGCTACCACAGCGTAGCTTAAGCAATAACGATGCTGAAAGTAAATTGCTGAGCTTAATTACAAAATTTAAGCTGAAAATCAAGGAACTTTGATTTCACGTTGGGTTGAGGCTCGAATAACCCTCACTGGTTGCATCTTGCTCAATTTTATTTTTATTATTCTTCACTACGGATTTTTTAAAATCTTCCCATTGCGCTAGCAATAGTTCAAGCCCAACGTCAACATCTGCATAAATTGCTGCATTAAGGTTTTGCGATAAGGTTGAATATATCGCTATGTCATAATTAAAATTGTTATTAGTTAACGTATCACCCAACCTATTCAATGTTATATCTTGCGGTGCATGCCAATGTCTTTTAGCATATTTAAGCATATACAAACGCAAGTCATCGGGAGAGTTAACCACAATATCTTTTTCCGTAGGCTTAGTGATCACAACACACTTCTTGCCGGTACGACGCTTGAACAGCACAAATGCTAGCACTGCTCCTAGTGTTAATAACATACCTATCAATACACCGATTATTGCGTACAGCACAGTTTGCTGTTTGGATGATGTGGTTGCAGGCGCAACAACTTGCTGTGGCTCTTCGGCAGAATAATCCATAGTAATATTCTGTGCACCGTTGTTGGCCACGCCAACTACGTTAAATGTTTTAGCTGGTAAGGTGCTAGTTTCTAACTTATTAGTTTTTAGGTTCCACCAAGTAATCTTTATTTCCGGAAAAGTAATGGTGCCTTCACTTTGTGGCACTAATGAAAATTCTTCTTCTTTAGTGCCAACAATAGTCCCAGCATTCTGATCAAAACTATTCGTAAATGTAGGTTTGTTCGCATAAGTTTTAACTTTCTGTAACTGCATGCTGTCTTTAACTGATGGCAATTGCTTGGCAAATCCACCTCTTGCTACCATTTTTACTTTGCGCGTAATTGTTTCA
>DATIHV010000228.1:0-6385 GCA_035480295.1 Gammaproteobacteria bacterium | reverse complement strand
ATTTTGCTGATCTGCAAGCGCTTCAAGTAAAGGTTTTTCGGTGTCATCGCCCATAGGGGTATCTACTGAAAGTGTGCGTTCATTAAGGCGTAACAGACGATTTACATCATTTGGTGTTTTATCTAGTGCTTTTGCAATATCTTCAAAGGTCGGTTCATGATCTAAAAGGTGGGTTATTTCACGCGCTTTACGTAAATAAACATTCAATTCTTTTATTATATGGATCGGCAGACGGATGGTACGGGTTTGATTCATGATGGCACGTTCGATATTTTGTCGAATCCACCAAGTTGCATATGTAGAAAATCTAAAGCCGCGTTCTGGATCAAATTTTTCCACAGCGCGAATTAGACCTAGGTTGCCTTCTTCGACTAGATCTAACAACGCTAAGCCACGGTTTAGGTAACGTCTAGCGATCTTAACTACTAGCCTTAGATTACAACGTACCATATGATTGCGCGCATGTTCATCTCCTTTGCGTGCCAAACGTGAATAATGTACTTCTTCAGCTGCAGACAATAATGGTGATGCGCCAATTTCAATTAGGTATAGTTGTGTAGGGTCGATATCACGTTTACGTGACTTGGGCAGATTTGCATCTGCATCAGGATCTGCCTTTATTTCTTCTTCTTCTATATCTTCAAGGTCAGCAACATCAATTTCTACAAGCTCAATGTCTAAATCAGCAACTTCTTCTTCTTCAATAGTTAGTTCAGTTTCTACTTCCGGTTCGGAAGTTTCTGTCCAATTATCCATAATCGTCGTCATCCATTATTCCCAAGATCATTTGGGCTAACACAATACTGCATTCAATTGGCACCCTGCCAGCAGTTGTGTGAAAGTCCACCGTGTCCGTCCTTGATCGATCACGCACTATTATAACCATTTTGCTGTGCATGTGGTAAGATTAATAGATAAGATTTCTCAATTTAGAGTAAGTGTATGACTCGTGATGACTTAATTCGGGCGTTAGTAGACAAACAAGGTCATATATCTTACAAAGTAATGTGCGATGCTGTCAAGCACTTAACCGAAACTATGGTGCACTCCTTAAGTTCTGGTTATAGAATTGAAGTACGTGGCTTTGGTAGTTTTGCACTACGTAGTAGATCGCCAAGGTTGGCAAGGAATCCAAAAACTGGCGCCATTGTGCAAACTACACAAAAATATTCAGTACATTTTAAACCTGGTAAAGAATTAAAAGAGAGAGTTAATGCGTTTAGCGAAGTTAATTAGGATTATCACAGCAAGTTGCACGCTGCTAATTTCGCCTGTAGTTTTTGCTGCATTTTCCACTTATTCCAAAGATTGGCCCGATGATGGATCTATAGTCGACGAGCGCGTAACGAGCCCTGTCAAAACGTCTACTACTACTGAAGAGGATGATAGTCAAAATTTTTTAGTAGTTACTCAAGATCAAATCAATAAACGCATAGATGACAAAAATCGCTTATACGCAAAACTCGGTATGACTTTTTTAACCGCACAAATTCGTAACATAACCAACACTTCTTCACCTTTATATAGCAGCGCCACAGTCGTGGATAACAGTGCCAATGAAGATTACATGAGTTGGGAATTTGCTCTAGGCACAACATTTCAGTATGTGCGTTTAGAAGCAGAATATTTCTATGAAAAGAACATACCATATAATTCTGCGCCGTTATTTGCAGGAGTTAGTGGGAATATAACTAGCAATTTAAAATCGCAAAGTGTTTGGTTAGAAATGGACTACGATATGAAGAAGCTAAATATACCGTATTTTACGCCATATTTTGGTGGTTTAGCAGGCTTCGTTTGGAACAAAACACGTACCGCTATATCTACGATTAGCAATAATGCAGCACAAAATCATTCTAGATATTGTCTAGGATGGGGTGTAACAATAGGCGCTAGAATGGCATTTTGGACGCGTTGGTATGGATATGTAGGATACAAATACTTAGATCACGGCATGGCGCGTTGGCAAAGTGCTAATGGTACTGCAGCCTTGAAAGGTCATTATGTAGTACAGGGTGTGGATCTAGGCGTGCAGTACTTACTAGGTGCAAGTTGACATTTCATTAGTTTAAAATAGCCATAATAAGCATACTGCAGCACCCATCCAGGTGCGATTTGCCTTAAGCCAAACATACTCGGTGCCATTTGTAGCAGTTAAGCGAGCTGTACCTAAATAAATATATCTGCCCGATAAATCAGCGTACAATCTAGACACAATATTGAATCTACCGCCTATACCAAGTCCAAATGCCCAATGATGTTTCTTGAAGCTAGTTTCAGGGCCATTATCAATGTATGTAACACTAGAGTTGTTGCTGTAACCAATGATAAAGTCTGTATATACTTTAACGTTATAAAGATCTTGAAAGATCCAGTAGATGTTAAATAGCAGTGCATCACCTTTAACGTTGGAATTAACCGTAAACGTGGGTGAAATGTTATACATTGAAGACGAATAATTTACAGCTTTTGAAGCCAACCATTCTAAATCAATCGCAAATTCACTCCAGGTGTAACCCAAGGCCAGTTCAAAATTGTTGCTGGCAACCTTAACGCTGGTGTTTTGTAGCGTGCCCATTGCACTCGTGATTGTATTATTCGGTAGAACATTGTTAACGTTAGAGATTCCCTCGGCTGCCGCATTTGCTCCAAGTCTGAAATACCAGCGATTATTTAAATTAGGCGGCATTAAATCGGCGCGATCGTTCATCTGCTCTAAGGTTAATTGCTTGCTGCCGTTTACTGCACAATCGAACGAATCGGTATGTGCACTCCCTTGGTAATTGGGTTGCATAATGGTTGGATAGTGAGTTTTTGCAGTCGAGTCACAATCTGCAAACGTGATGTTTGGAATCAAACAAACTAACAAACAACATAATGTACTTAATTTTTTCATTCTTTAATTATATACAACTTAGCTCGCTACCGCGTCAACAGCTGCAAGTCATGCACTATGTCTTGTGCGGTAAATGGTGGTGTAAGCACCGCACGTAAGCGTCCTTGGGTATCAATTAGCATTAAAGCTGCCGTGTGATCCATTTTATCAGGTAATTGTTGCACATAGATTCCTAATTGGTCGCTCAATTGATGCATTTGTTCGGGGGGGCCGCTGAGGCCGAGAAATGTCGGATTATAGTTTTGCACGAAGTGCTGCAACTCAGCAGTCGGTACCGGTGTTCGGCTCATGTCGGCAAACACAAATCGCACGGGGGGTGGTTGATTATTAGAGGCAAATATCTGCCAGCTGTCGCGTACAATGCCCAAAGTTTTGGGGCAAATATCTGGGCATAGTGTGTAACCAAAGAAGATTAATGTCCAGTGACCGCGTAGCGACTTTTCCGTAAACTGCGTGCCAGTTGTATCCGTTAGTGCAAATGGCTTGAGTGGTGCAGCAGATTTAAATGACGTGGCTACTATAGTGGCTGGTGCCTCATATTTATATTTAGGTTTTAAATAGCTTGTTGCTAATATAATCAGCAACGTAACGAAAATAGCAAAACAAATTAGATAAATAGTAGTAGGCTTAAAACGCATTAAATGTGTACTCCATGATCCGCGATTAAAGCGGTAAAAATTAATAATAAGAAAATAATCGAGAAATTAAAAGTTTTAATTGCATATACGTGCACCGCTGGCCCAGTGGCTTTATATAAATGTAGTGCCATATAAATAAATATGCCGTTAAGTAATAATGCGCTACTTAAATATAGGTAGCCGACCATGCCAACTACAAATGGCAAGCAGCTAACGGCAAGGAGCAACAAAGTATATAGCAACAGACACAATTTAGTGAATTTAATACCATGCGTTACAGGCAGCATAGGAATATGTGCCGCAGCATAATCATCGGCACGATATACTGCGAGCGCCCAAAAATGAGGTGGAGTCCAAGTAAAGATGATTAACACCAGCAACAACGCGTGCGCATGAATAGTTCCGGAAATAGCTGTCCATCCTAATAACGGTGGCATTGCGCCAGACAAACCGCCAATAACAATATTTTGTGGTGTAGCGCGTTTTAGATACATGGTATAAATTACAGCATAACCAATTAATGTAGCAAACGTTAACAATGCAGTAGTCATATTGACGAGTTGGCTCAATACAAACCACGCTACAATTCCTAAACTAGCTGCAAACAACAGTGCGCGCAGTGGAGTTATACGTCCGGTAGCAATGGGTCGCGCAGCAGTGCGCGACATTTTGCGATCAATCTGTCGATCCATTAAGTGATTAATAATTGCAGCAGCACTGGCAGCGCTAGCAATGCCTAATGTGCCAAATGCGATCGCATGCCATTGTAGTGCGTGCGGGCTCGCTAAATACATCCCGACCCAAGCAGTAATTAGCATTAATAACACCACTTTGGGTTTACATAGCGTTAAATAATCATTAAATATTGAGACTTTAATCATACAAAACATGCAATTGTTGTTAAACAGAGTAATAGTAATACCGCTACTGCGTTATGCGCTAAGCTAACGGCCAATGGCAAACCACCTAAGACATTTGTTATACCTAAAATAATTTGTACTCCTAATAATAATATTAATATATACCCCAGCCGTTGTAGATGTTTAGCTTTGGTTTTATATAATAAAAATGCCAGCATGCTAAACATTACCGTAATAACCATGGCACCAATACGGTGTGCCATTTGAATAGTGACGCGTGCATTGTTTTCTAGTGGCATGCCTGGAATTGCAAATGCATTTTTCCAATCCATTGGTGGCCAGATGTTCCCTTGGCAGGTGGGGAAATCAGCACAAACAACTGCGGCAAAATTTGCGCTGGTCCAGCCACCTAAAGCAATTTGCATCACAAGCGCGATCATGCACACTAAACTAAAAAATTTTAAGTATATATGTGGTTTATGTGTGTCAATATATGCAGCGCGTATATTGCGCATATATAACCACCACACTAAGGTTAATATTGCGAAACCTCCTAACAAATGCCCCATTACTACTAGTGGATTAAGTGCTAAGGTTACGGTCCACATACCAAGCAATGCTTGAAAAACTACTAAAGCTAAAACAGCCACTGTTATTTGCCACATTCCAGCAAGTTGTTTGCGCAGGCGTATAGATTGTATTGTCAAAAATAAAATTAACAGTCCTAAAGTGCCAGCTACGTAACGATGGATCATTTCAATCCATGCTTTAGTTGCAGCACTGTGACTAAACGTGTCACTAACTGCGGGGGCAAACAACTGTCCGTAGCAACCGGGCCAATCGGGACAACCTAAACCTGCATCTTTTAGTCGTGTGTATGCGCCCAACACAATCACAGTGAATGTCATGGCAATTGTAATTTTTAAAACAGTGTTTAAATTTTCACGCATGAGAATATTTTAATAACCTACGCATGTCTTTTAACAATCCTTGTTGTTCAGGTATGCTCGCATACAGCATAATGTATAAACCTAACGGGTTAATAATAATAACACTGCCGTCTTCAATCTTTGGCTCATCACCTGCAGCGGTTACTATAGTTACTCGATCGCGCTCCGCACCTAATGCAGTATGCAGCTTGCGCAGAAGAGTTTTTTGTTGCTCACATGTATCTGTACAATCGTTTGGCAACATATAAGCTATAGTCCATTTGCCATTGGTGGTGTTGCCGTATAAATAGTCTACATTATGCAGCGCTAACCCATACGGTGGTTTTATAAACGTGCCGTGTTGTTTTGTAGTGATATTTAATGAATTGCGATGTGATAATACATATGCAGCCGCAACTATAGGAATTATAAACAATAAGGCCATGCTAATTAGTGGCCATGGGATACGTTTGTTAATGATCTTTCCCCTTAAAACAAGCAATTAAGTAGTAAATTAATACTAGTAGCGCAAACAAATACCATTGTAATGCGTAACCCCAATGTTTATAAATTGGTAAGCCGAAACTCACCGGTGGTACAGTGTATGCTGTTGGATCATTTTGGTATAACTGTATTACAAAATTATATACCGGGTGCTGCAGATTTTCTGCAATGAAGGCAAAGTCTAAGCTTTGAATAACTATTGGCCATGTCGCTAGTGGGTTATAAGTATCCGGATGCAATGTTATGCCGCTTGGAATTGTATTGATAAAGCCTTGTACTTCTTTGACTCCATAGGCGTCTTTAATTTCTGGAAGTTGCTGACGACTAACGCCTTGTACAATCCACCCGCGATCAACCAATACCATTTTATTTAAATACGGTGAAGTAAAAGCGGTCAATATACGATACCCGACTTTATGTTGATAAACCTGATTATCCAGCAAAAATGTGAAGTTGTTTAAATATGTGCCGTACATTACAATGGGCGTAAAACGGAATTTTTCTAATATTGGATTGTCTAGCGTTGCTAAATTTAATGGCATACCCGTGGACTTCTCT
>DATIHV010000227.1:0-3509 GCA_035480295.1 Gammaproteobacteria bacterium | reverse complement strand
AAATGCGACAGGTTACGGTGCTAGCGCTCCGGTGCAGCAACCGCAGCCACCTGCTGTTGCAAACACTACATTGCGTGCTGGAGCGTAGCTGTTATCCATCATCCCGGCCTAAGATCCGGGATCTTATAAAGGAGCAAAAATGTTAAAACGGATTTTATTTCTAGCAACTTTTACCTTCTGCACTATAGCATATGCAGACGACGCAATGACCCCTAGCACTACAACCACAACGACGACAACAGCTACTACGCAACCAGTTGCTAAACCTGACGTATTACCTGGAGGTTACGCAGACATAAGCGTTAATGACAAAGGCGTGGTAGACGCGGCAAACTTTGCGACACAACAATTATCGCAAGGCACATTAACCAAAATTGTATCAGCACAAGCGCAAGTCGTTGCTGGCATGAATTATAAAATGCAATTGATTCTCACGTTAAATGGAGTGGATTCACTATTCAACGTTACGGTATTTGTGCCTTTGCCAAACTCTGGGCAGGATAAGCAGTTGAGCGATATGCAGGCAATGGGAGCAGTTGATAATACGGATGCCGATGCCAGTACTATGACAACTACGACCACAACTACGAGCAGCAAACCTAACTAGTAATGCGAATGTCATTTTTGCGCGTCATAAAACCATAATTCGCTCGCGCGTAAATGACAAATGTCACTTTTGCGCGTCAAAAAATCCAAGTTTGCTCGCGCATAATTGACAAATGTCACTTTTGCGCGTCAAATAGGTGCAATAACCATGTTTTTCAGTGTTAATGGCGGTAGGTCAGGTGGGCGATCATAATTTCATTGGGCGCAAAGCAGAATTAGAAAGGCTACAACACTTATTGTCCTTACGCCGCTCGAGCATTGTCGTTATTAAAGGCCGTAGACGAATAGGCAAAAGCAGATTAGCTAGTGAGTTTGCAAAGCAGAATAATTGCAGATTGTTGACGTTTACTGGGTTAGCTCCCGCAGATCAAGTTACTGCACAGCATCAGCTAGACAACTTTGCGCACCAGTTGCACATGCAAGTTGGAGTACCTTTCAGTAGTTTCACTGACTGGAACTATGCTTTCAACGCCTTATCGTCTTATATAAGTGATCAACATACAGTTATTCTGCTCGACGAAATTTCATGGCTGGGAGATCAAGATCCTACTTTCGTTGGTAAACTGAAGGCTTGGTGGGATTTAACATTATCGCAACGCAATAACATCACTTTAGTTTTATGCGGGTCAGTATCCATCTGGATTGAAGAAAATATCATCAATAGCACCGCGTTATTTGGCCGCATATCGTTAATATTAACTTTAGAGCCACTATCACTGCAAGAAAGCTACACATTACTGCGTCTCCGGGGTTATAAAGGTTCGATGTATGATGTTTATAAGATCCTTGCTGTGACTGGTGGTGTGCCTTGGTATTTAGAGCACATTTCAACGCAAACTATGGCGAATGAAAATATTAAGCGTTTATGTTTTAGCCCGGGCGGAATATTTATAAGTGAATTTAAGCAAATTGTTAATGATTTATTTAAAACAAAGAGCTTGTATTATAAAAAGATATTAGAAAGCCTGAAAGACGGTGCATTAACTTTACATGATGTGCGCAAAGCAGTGGGCTATGGCAATAGTGGTACAATTTCCATGTACATGGATCACTTAGTGATCAGTGGTTTTGTAAAAAAATATTCGCAATGGTCATTAAAAACCGGTAAGCGTGGCAAACAAAGTCTTTATAGCCTCGTGGATCCATACGTAAGGTTCTATATAAAGTATATAGAACCTCGTCTAGAGCAAATTGAAGCAAATAAATTCGCCGAGTTTGATATCAGTACGCTGCCAGGTTTTGATACTATTATCGGCTTGCAACTAGAAAGCTTGTTGCTGCAAAATCGCGCTGTAATTTTTAAATTGTTAGGCATAAATCCCGTGGATTGTTTGCATGACAATCCATATATTCAGCATGCAACTGTTCGTAAGAAGGGTTGTCAAATCGATTATCTAATTCAAACGCGCAATAAAAACCTCTATGTCTGCGAATTTAAATTTAAAATGCGCGAAATACCATATGGAATAATCGCTGAAATGCAGGATAGGATTGATAGATTGAGTGTCCCGCACAACTACGGCATAGTTCCAGTGCTATTTCATATAAGCGGGGTGGCCGATAGTGTCTTGGAACAAGACTATTTCTTTAGAGTGATTGATTTGGGAACGCTACTGGAACCACGGGTAGAATGTGAACAGGTTGTGGCGTAACAATTAAGCCGTGTTGGTGAGTGATTTCTGTACATCACTAGGTAGCGTGAACGCACTTGAAAGCAAGTAGCTACAATTCATATCTTGAGCAAGGTCTGCAGGGGTTTTTCCAGAACTGTTCTTAATGTCTAAATCAGCCCCCATTTCGATCAACCACCTGATTATTTCCTTACTGTTTTGATTTTTATTGTCGTAATGCATTAGGGCGTAGTGTAGTAGGGTATCCCTGCTTTGTGGAGCGGTAATATCCAAGTTGACTCCTTCGCCAAAGTAGTACATTCGCAAACAGCTTTCATAATCATGTAATTCGATAGCTTTCATCATTGGATTTATCATTTCACGATTAAAATTATTTAAGTCAGATCCTGTAAAGTCGTGAGCATTTAAAAAATCCTTTATCTTATCTTGATTTTGTCTTATTATGTCGCTTGCGTCAGCTTGGTAATTATCTTGAATAAAATAGAACCCAAAATTTGCAACTTCTGTAAATGCGTCCTTAAACTCTGCAACGCCTAAAAATCCAGTTTTCATATGTTTAGCAACTAAATCTAAGAGGTTTGCGACGTCATTTCCAACAATGTTGTTACCATAAATATCTTGTGCTTTCATCTTCAGTTCTGCAAGCTGATGTCGTGCTATGTCTACTAAGTGTGGGTTGGTAGTGCTTTGCAAAAACAAATCTATCGCGCGTTTAACCGTTGCGTAATGTTTATTAGTCGGTAGTAGTTCACTAGATTCCACATTAATTATATTTGCTACCACTGCCCCTGCTACTAAGCAACCAAGTGCGCCGCCTTGTGTTTGCAATGACATGAGCAACTCTGGAGTATTTTTAGACGTACCTCTACGTATTGCAAAATTATCACCATATATAGGTTCTAATGTAACGCCTGTTAAGAAAAAATCACCGTTTATTAACTTTTTCTTTGTAGCCATTAAAAGATTGTGAGCATCAAATACATCGCCACTCATGCCAGAAACATGTATATCAGGTATTGTTGCTAGAGTTTGCGACATGTTATTTTCAAACTCTCTGTCATGTGTAGGAAAAATTCTACAAAAAGAATTTTTTGACAAATCAACTCTGGTGATTGTTGTGCCTTTAAGGGCGCCTAGCAGAGTAGCTAGCGCAGAAATACATTCTTTTTTATAATAGGGATCTTTATGAAAATTTTCTGATAAATCCAATACGGTGATTTTTGTGTCTTTAAGGGATGCCAGACCTGCAGCTAACGCCGCATCTGATTCGCC
>DATIHV010000226.1:0-11757 GCA_035480295.1 Gammaproteobacteria bacterium | reverse complement strand
TTCTTGTTCAAGTATGGATCCATTGGCATTACTCATGTTTTTGTCTCTCCTTTGATTTATTGTAATGGGCTCTATCAAAGCAGATCTGATCCATGATTGTTGATTTATACAGCTTCATCCTTGATATCGCCCTATAAAGTCGCATACAGTGTAGTTACACTATCACAATTTATACTATATTCACAAGATGGATACCAACGATAGCAGCATAGATCGAGCCAGCATTATCGATCAAAATTTTATTCAACGCGTAACTTCTCAAGATTTTCCGCCGCAACTTATTTCACCTACTACTTTGCAAGAAGCTCATTTATCAAAGGAACTTGCGTTAGAAATTTTTACCAGTCAGATCGAAAGCAGGCAATTAGACTTGTGCGCGCGTGCTTTGCGTAAAGCAAACCAAGGGTTTTATACCATAGGTAGTAGTGGTCATGAAGGCAATGCCGCAATAGCTGCAGCTCTAACAACTAAAGACATGGCATTTCTACACTACCGCAGCTGCGCATTCATGTTGCAGCGCGCTAGACAGCACTATGGTGAATCACGAGTATATGATCATCTATTGTCACTAGTCGCCGCAAAGACTGATCCTATATCCGGTGGTCGTCATAAGGTATACGGCAGTTTAGAGTTAAATGTTCCTCCACAAACAAGTACCGTAGCATCACAGTTACCGAAGGCTGTAGGCGCAGCATATAGCATTGCTAAAACTAAAGATTTAAAGATCACGCCGAACATTGATGAGCATGCGGTGATCCTGTGTAGCTTCGGCGACGCGTCGTTTAATCATTCCACCGCGCAAGGTGCTTTTAATGCAGCGCAATGGATCAACGATCATAAGTTGCCATTACCAATAATATTTCTGTGTGAGGATAATGGTATAGGAATCTCTGTTCCAACCCTCGACGCATGGATTGCAAATAATATTATGAATCGTGCTAACATGCAATATTTACAATGTGATGGGTTAAATTTTTGTGATGTCTATAAGCAGGCAGTGCATGCAGCTGATATAGCGCGCAATCAAAAAGTTCCGGTATTTTTACATATGCGTACCGTGCGCTTGCTAGGGCATGCTGGATCAGATATTGAGGCGCATTACAGAACCCAAGATGAAATAAGCGCCATTGAAGCTAAAGATCCACTTATATATAGCGCAAAAATAATTTGTGAATCTGGATTTTTAACTCCGCAACAAATAGTTGAGATATATCAAAAAACACAACAAACGATTTCAGAACTTGCAATAAAAGCTGTTGAGCAGCCTAAACTAAATTCCGCGGTAGAGATCATGGCAAGTATCATTCCAAACAAACGTACTAATGCTATTACGCAACCTGCAAGCACTGCGCCAAATAAAGAAGATCTGCAGAACAAAAATATAGCTCAAGCCATTAATGCAAGTCTTGCCTTTGTGATGCATAAGTATCCAAATATTGTATTGTTCGGTGAAGACGTGGGTAAAAAAGGCGGCGTATATAGGGTGACCTCAGAATTGCAGAACACGTTTGGAAAAAAACGTGTATGGGATACGCTATTAGATGAACAAACCATACTTGGCACTGCCATAGGTTTTGCTCATAACAATATTCTGCCTATTCCTGAAATTCAGTATTTAGCTTTTTTACATAATGCCATAGATCAAATTCGCGGCGAAGCAGCAACTCTATCATTTTTTTCAAATAAACAATTTACGAACCCAATGGTGATCCGCATCCCTGGCTTAGGTTATCAAAAAGGCTTCGGTGGGCATTTTCATAATGAAAACACATTTGCAGCATTGCGTGATATACCCGGCATAATTATTGCTTGCCCTAGCACTTCTGTCGACGCATTTGAACTTTTGCAGGAGAGTGTGCGTTTGGCACAAGAAGAACAGCGTATCGTGATATTCTTAGAGCCTATTGCATTGTATTTTGCCAAAGATACCAATGTACCAACAAACAATGGAAATGATTATTTAGTGATTTCTTACGGCAATGGCGCATACTTAAGCCGTTTGGCGATGCAGAAAGTCTCAGCGAAACAAGGAACACTGCTGGATCTTAAGTGGTTAGCACCACTTAATGTGGATGAGGTTGTCGCGCAAGTAAAAAGATTTAAGCATATCTTAATCGTCGATGAATGCCGTAAAACCGCTAGCATAAGTGAGCAAATACTCGCTGTGCTACACGATGCGGGGTTATTAGATGAAACACGCAAAGTCGTGCGTTTAACCGCAGAAGACAGCTTTATCACTACAGGAAATTCCTGGCAATACTTAATGCCAAACATCGATCAAATTATTGCGGCTATTAAAACTATCTAAGCCATATTCATCTAGACACCAAACCAATTAACTGGCCTATCCTTCCCTTTGATATATAAACTATAATTTATGGTATCTAAATATCTGCGGTCAATGTGAATTGCTAATACGCTTCCTAATTTCAATATTTTTTTGCAGCGCAGCATGCATAGTACATGCTAAGTCTAATATTGTCTGGGAAGGTCGTTTTAGAGGCGAGGAAATTTCTAATCTCAGCGGCGGTGTGAAAGATGGGACGGTATTAAATGGCGATTTGCGCCTAATCGGAACGTATGCAGACACATTTAGTCTTGGTGTTATTGCCGCTACTCACACTCGCAGCCAAAATGAATATACAGATTCACTACAAAATACTACGTCTATAAACACGCAACGTGAAATTCGTATAGGAAGGCTTGCCTACAAACATGACTTCAACAAGACTTTGTGCGTGTATATTGGCATAACGGATATGGAGGATTGGTTCAACATAACACCAGCGGCCAATTGGTTAGTAAATTCAGCGTTTTCAAATTCGGAAGCATTAAATCTGACTACACAATTAGCCTCTTTCCCTTACCCAGGGTTTGGCGCAATGTTACAATATCAACAAGATAATACCTATGGATTATTTGGGATCTACCAAGGTAATCCGCAATATCAGAAAACTGTCTTCACCCGTGGTTACATGTTGATCGGCGAAGCCGGCACTACGCTGCTGTTAGATGACAAGGTATTGAAAAATTTATTTTTGCAGTTAGGGGTGTGGGTATACGAGCCAGAGTCAATACCTGGTTACGTTGATGCGCAGGGTTTTTATTTAACAGCACAGACAGATTGGCAATATCGCACGCATCCCATGCAAGCATTTGCACAATTTGCCTACAGCCATGAATCACCATCGTACATTCCGTATTCGATAATTCTTGGCGCAAATGCGCAAAATATATTTTGCAAGGATAAGCGTGAATGGTTGTCATTTGGAATCGGCAAGATCTGGATCCACAATTTTCCAAGTGAAGTAGTCTATGAATTATGCTATATTTATCGCTTTGCGCAAAATTATTATTTTACTGCTGATTTACAATATATTACCAAACCGAGCGGCATACATCCTAATGCTACCGTTTGTTTGTTTAGATTCAGTTATATGTTAGGAAAATCGTAAATGATCAAACATATTCGCGCCATAGCACTTATGTTAATAGGATTGCATGCTTGTACAATTCATGCCACACAACCCGACGAATCAGCTGAAGATTATTACTTACTTATAAATGGACCACTTAAATACGTAGATATTAACAATCCGAATGTTATAGCAGCAGCACAATTTGCCGCACAAACAATGCAACGTGGTAGTTTGAACAGCATCATATTGGCCCAGCGCCGCGGCGTAACTGACATGGTTTATATCTTATTATTAGATATAGTAGATGCGCATTTCAGGCACAATCACTACAATGCACAAGTTTATGTCCCAGCTGATGGCGCGGAAATGCAATTGGTATATTTTTCAGTCGACAATGGGTAAAAACGCATGCATAATACTCGTAGAGGAAGACGACATGGAAGGTTTGTTATGGGAATAAAAATATTCTCGCAGTTAATACTTGTATATATACTGGCCACCGCGGTGGTATATTTTTTATCGGATTACTCAATCTTCCCTGCGCCCGCAAGCTCCTATCAAACTCTACCAGACTTAGTAAAAATAAAAACTGCGGATGGCAAAAGTATTAGCGCTATATATTTGCCAAACCCAGAAGCAAAATACACATTGATCTACAGCCACGGCAATGCCGAAGATCTGGGCACGATTTACAGCACGTTACAAAGTTTTAATGCTATGCATTTATCGGTTATCGGTTATGATTACGCAGGCTATGGATCTAGTGACGGCAAGGCCAGCGAAAAAGCAACTTATGCGGATATTCAGGCAGTTTACGACTATTTGATCAAGCAACATAACGTACAACCCGATCACATTATTTTATTTGGTAGATCATTAGGCACTGGACCAAGCGTTGAATTAGCTGCAAAGCAACCTGTAGGCGGTTTAATTTTAGAAAGCGGTTTTACTAGTGCATATCGTGTCGTAACGCATTACCCAGTGTTTATGTTTGATAAGTACAATAACATTTCTAAGCTGCAGAAAATTCATGTGCCAATATTATTTATTCATGGCTTGCAAGATGCGGTAGTGCCATTTTGGCACGGTAAAGCACTTTTCGACGCTTACAACGGACCCAAGCAGTCATACTGGCTACCGAACGCCGGGCATAATGACATTGACGCCAATGAAACGCTGTATAAAAACGTTATTTATGCGTATGTAGCCATGTTGCCACAATATGCAACGCTAGCACAAAATTAATTCGCGCAAACGGCTTTCATAGCTTCACTTGCGGCAATCAAGTGTTTTGCTATCCCTGGTTCACCTGTAGTATGACCAGCATCTTGTACTATAGTAAGCTGCGCATTTGGCCAATTTTGCAGTAAATCGTAAGAATTTTTTAATCTACAAATTATGTCATATCTGCCATGTACAATCTGCGCAGGCAGCGTTTCTATTTTGTGCATATTGTTGAGGATCTGGTTTTCCTCTATAAAAAAATTGTTGTAATAGTAATGACAAAACATGCGTGCAGCACCTAGAATTCGAAGATCGTCTGCTAATAATTGCTTAATTTGCACTGGATCATATATTAATACACCAGCCTTTAAATCATAATCCATAAAGGCGCGTGCTGCAGGCAGATGTATTGTTGGATCAGGATCCATAAGGCGTTTGTGATATGCCGCAACAAGATCTGATCTTTCAGTGGTTGGTAAATACTGATACATTGCATCCCATTCCTCCGGAAAGATGTCCCGCATTCCAAACCATAAATTATCTGCATCTGATTTACGCGCTAAAAAAGTACCGCGCAAAATAAATCCTAGGCAGCTCTCCGGATGAGCTTGACCATATAATAGCGCCAAAGCGCTACCCCAAGATCCACCAAATACTAGCCACTTACTAATTTGCAAGCGTTCGCGTAACTGCTCTATATCGTCAATCAACTTAGGAGTTGAATTTTCGCGCATATCAGCATGTGGTGTAGAACGTCTTGCGCCCCTTTGATCCATTAGTATGATCCTGTAAAATTTTGGATCACAATAGCGCATATCATTCGGACCACAACCAAGTCCTGGACCTCCATGCAAGAATATTACTGGAATACCTTGTGGATTTCCGTATTGCGCATACCACAATGAGTGCACATCTGATACCTGCAAGAATCCTTCATCATACGATTGAATTACTGGCAGCAATATCTGTTCTAATTGCTGCGATAAGTGATAAATTGGTGTTGAAAGTGATATTTTGTATTTATCTAGCATGGTACAACCTTGTTAAAAAATATAATTAAATTTCAAATAAATTACGTTATTAAAATACCAGAGCCTGGCCTGCAAATCATACTCAGCGGTAAGGCGCATTTGATCATTAATGTAAAAATCCATGCTCGCACCGAAATCGCCACTGGCTTTTGCTGGATGAGATGTAGTTGCAATTGCTGGGCCACCCATTATGAGCGCTGGACTAGTCGTAAGATTGCCACTAATTACGTCGTAATAGCCAATTGCATGTACTTCAGAGCTGATTGCATAGTTTGTTTTCGTGTACCTTCTGGCAAGTTGTGCGCCAACACCAAGCGTGAATGCATTAGCATTTTGCACTTGATTAATTAACACTTGCTGCTGCAAATAGGTATACTCAGCAGATATTTTGGGAAGAATGCAGACTGATCGATAATGATAAGTATTGCTCGCAATTGCTTTACCAGAAAATTGCTGGCCATCATAACTATTTTGCAGCATTTTAGAGTGATTGCCGCCACCAACTAATCGCCACTTTACATCAAACAAATCATCGAAGTTATAAAAACCATATAACGTGGCCAAGTAGGAATTTAGTTGCGTTTCGTTACCACTATTCAAAATGGGGCTTATTTCGCTATGGGAGTAGCTGAGAGCCAGTCCCAAAATATTACAGGCATTTAGAGACCTGTCCACGCCAACGGTAACACCACCGATCGGCGCAGTATAGCCAAGCAAGGAGCCAGTGTTATTTTGTTTACCGTATTCGTAGAACGGTTGTATCCAAGCATGATAGCCATGATAATTTCTTGTTTGCGGCATGCTTTGCGCAAAAACCGTGGTGGCAATTGAAGAAATTAGCAGCGCATGTATGATATGTAGTAGACGCATAAGTAACAACATTATGGCAATTTTGCTATTAAATTGCAAAATGCTTCACATCCTTTAGTTCTTAAGATAACACAATACGAGTTACATAATTGTAGAACTGCATTTTGCAGCTATTATAAAAGGAGTTACTACCACGAGCTACGTGCATGAACTTTGAACAAGCGATGTCATTTGTACTGTTCACAACTGCGCTATGCAGTTACGTGAACTGGAAAATTCTTAAATTGCCCAAATCAATTGGCGTAACGCTTGTATCTCTGCTAATAAGCATCTTTATTAATATTATCAGCGTTCTAAATGAAGATATTAACTTCTATGCCCATGAATTGATAGAAACTCTCGGCTTTAATGAAGCATTTTTACATGGCATGTTAAGTTTTCTGCTATTTGCAGCTTCTATACATATTAATACCGAAGAGCTTTCTAAGCAAAAAACCTTGGTGGCAAGCTTCGCAACTTTTAGTGTTCTAATTTCCACAATTCTAATTGCATATGCCACTTATGGCATCTCAATGCTTGGTGGTTTAGGCTTATCATTTTACTATTGCTTATTATTTGGCGCTTTAATCTCGCCAACGGATGCAATTTCAGTTATTGGTGTGTTAAGAAGCATGAGCTTGCCAAAATCTCTTGAAATGAAAATCACTGGCGAAGCGCTGTTCAATGACGGAATGAGTGTTGGGCTATTCTTTCTGGCACTCGCGCTTGCGACTGGCAGCATACATAATATTAGCATCGAACATACATTTATATATTTTCTGCAAGTGGGCGTTGGTGGAGTATTATACGGAGCGGCATTAGGTTGGATAACAGCCAAGCTAATTGATAAAGTTGATGATCATGAATTAATAATTTTGTTAACTCTTGTTCTGGTTACCGCTGGTCACGCTATAGCAGAATCATTTTTATTTGTTTCTGGACCAATTGCAATTGTGATTGCTGGTTTAATCGTAGGTAATAGCTTAAAACGCAGTCATGTAGAACCAGCCACTACAAGACTAGTGTTAGATTTTTGGGCCATGCTGGATGAAATATTAAACGTAATACTATTTGTGTTAATCGGCATTGAATTTATTTATATTGATATTACTAAACCTGTTGCATTGTGCTCAATTGCAATAATTGTAATCGCCAATGCCGCACGCTGGATCAGTGTGTTTCTGCCGGTTGCACTACTATCTAAATTGGAATCATTTAACATTTCTGTTATTACAGCCATGACGTGGGGAGGATTGCGCGGTGGCATCTCTATTGCTTTGGCGCTTGGCTTGTCGGGCCCAGAACGCGATACTATAGTGACTATTACATATTTTGTGGTTTTATTTTCTATCTTGGTGCAAGGTTTATCGTTCAAACCATTGATAGCTAAATTGTTTCCGCAACCAGCGTAGGTACATAGTAACAATATGCGAATTTGGCGTTTTAGTATTTACAGCATTGGGTTTTGTTGTACCATGGCAGTGTCTGTCACACTGTGCAAGCCATATTATTACGACTATATGCTACACAAGAAAATGACGAAACTCGCACCGGTGCTAGATACATTGCAACAACAGGTAGTGGATCATGTACATATGCATGGAAACTTCCCTAATGATGTTCATTTAGAATCAGAGACGAACCTTTATGCATACGACGTTACATTATGGACAAGCAGCAAGCAAACCGCAATCATGCAAGGTATGATCAACGGGCGACAATTCGGGCTTGCGCCTGGCCTAGGTGGTATGTTTACGTGTCTGCTGGCAAATAGAAACGAGTCTGTAGAAAGCAAATGCTTCTATCAAGTAAAACAAATGTAATCAACTACATGGATTTTTGAAATTGCGCCGTAACATCAATAGCAACATTGTCCGAACTTTCTAAAGGCATCTTTAAAGCTGCAGCCTTAGGGCTAAAATCCACTTGCGTCATGTCTACTTTGCGCAATGTTTGATTGTAGTAGGTATGATAATAAAACACCTTGTTTTTCAGATCTTTAAATACCGTCCACTGCGTATATTCGTTAGTATAATTACCACCATTTGGCTCGCGCGCTAAACCAAACGGAATATCAACATTGTTAACCATATGTTGCGCTAAATTCACCGCACTTGGTCCGTCTGCAACTGGCATAACTACCGCGCTAAACACTGCCATTTTTACAAACCGCGAAGGAGGACTAATGTCACCTGGTAAACCCAACATGCCATTACCTTGCCCAGTTGCTACAAAAGTCATGCCTTTTGCTACGACCGGTTTAGGATTGGTAGGACTTAAATTAACGTAATTATTTAAATTGGTAACATGCCAGTCATAGGTAGGATCATTCGTCATAACACCAATTTTGTTGTCGTGTATGTTTAATTTTCCGGCAACGTACTCTACTACAATGCTGTTACCAGCGGCGTCGTGAAATGAAAAATGTAGTGGCAAAGCCATGTTCTGCGTTTGCGGTAACTTTTCTGCAATGAGTATTATGTTTGGTAATTGTTGGCGCACTTCATCAACAGTAGAAAAATTGCTCAGTGCCCAGTCGCCAATATGTAAATATGATAATGTTTTATTTTCTTTTCCAGCAACTGGTGCTTGATACTCGGCAAGATCTGGCAAATATAATGCTTCGAAAGCTAAACCCTTTTCGTTCATCCCTTCGGCAGCCATATCAACGTCTAGACCATCTAAATATAGATAACCGTATTGTGCAGTCCATGCCAACCCTGGCTTGCCATTTGGTAACATAAATGTAAAATTACGCCCGCGCACTGAACTACGCAAATTGGATTTTAAATTCTCGGCAAATTCAAGGGTGCGCGCAATAACAACTGTGCCGTCGGTCGCGGTGACACGCACGTCAGTGCAAGCATTCGCTGGGGTGGTAGATAAGAGAGAACAGCTTAAAACTAAACTGGCGACATATATAATCTTAAAACTTTTGTTCATCATTCCTTCCTTAGAAATCCCCGCTTGCGCGGGGACGACGATCAATGTCAAGCAATACTATAAATCATTCGATTTTGTATTGATTTTGTTTCAACACATCTAAACGGTGTGCAACTGCATCACTGCGTAAAGCTAATATGCGCGCTGCCATAACTGCTGCATTACGTGCACCGGCTTTACCAACCGCAAATGTACCGACTGGCACGCCGGAAGGCATTTGTACTACGCTGTACAATGCATCAACACCACCAGGTAAACCGCCCTCAAGTGGCACACCAAGTACTGGTAAGCTTGTGTAAGCCGCGCTCATGCCTGGCAAATGTGCTGCCATGCCTGCGCCAGCAACCACAACTTTGTAACCTTGTTTGTCCGCACCACCTACAACTGATCGTACTAGATCAGGGGTACGATGCACTGAAGTGATAACTAAATCATTTGGAATTCCGAACCAATTCAACCAACGTTGTGTTTCGCTCATAACAGCGCGATCGCTCTCCGATCCCATTACAATTAAAACTTTGTCTTGCGTCGTAGGTTTACCTACAATACCACCTTGTTTTTCAGTAACAGTAGCAACATTTTTTGCTTCGGTACTGGCCAAAACAGGGAAGCTGATAGAAGCACATATTGCTAGTAAAGTCAGGACTTTTTTGGATTTATTCATTTTACACCATGGTTTAAGCTAAATTCAGGTTATTAACTGAGGCTGCGCTTGCAGCGTCGGATTACCTTAACACGAAATTATCTGAAAAGGTAGGAATATACGCTTGATAATCTGATCTTAGTTTGTTACAAGAGCTTAACTGATTTACAAAGGTTTTAATTATGTTTAATAAATCTGGCCTCACCGCCACATGCCTAACTGCAGCCTTGTTAGTTACAACCTCAGCTAGTGCGCATGTAGAAAAACTCCGAGTTAGCAAGAATTACGTGCAAGAACGCGACGCTAAAACTAACGAATATGTGCCACAGATCAAACTTGCTCTGCCAAAAACTTTAGGCACCTCTAGTTTACAGCTCGAAGCTTACAATGGCGGCAATACTGTAAAACCATATGTTGGAAAAGTACGCGACCGTTATCAAGTTGCCGATAACATCGTATTAGTTACTACCGATCGCTTAACCGCATTTGATGTGCCTATCGCGCAAATCCCATTTAAAGGCGCGGTATTGAACCTAATTTCAGAATATTGGTTTAAAGAAACCGCTAAAATCATGCCTAATCATTTAATTTCCGTACCACATCCGAATGTCACTATTGCCAAATCCGTTACACCTTATAAAGTTGAATTTGTTGTGCGTGAATATTTAACTGGCTCCAGCGGTACAAGTATCTGGACGTTATACAAAAAGGGCCAGCGCGACTTTGGCGGCATAACATTGCCTGATGGCATGCAGCAACATCAAAAGCTACCGCATCCAATCATTACACCAACCACTAAGTCCGACGAACATGATGAACCATTAACTCCAGCGGAAATTGTTAGCCAAGGATTAATGACGCAGCAACAATGGAATGAATGCTCGGCTAAAGCAATTGAGTTGTTTAAGCATGCGCGTGATCTAGCAGCAAAACGCGGCTTGATCTTGGTTGATACCAAAATGGAAATGGGTATAGATGCCAATGGCAACAATATTTTAATTGATGAATTGTTTACCCCAGATTCTTCACGTTACTGGATTGCTTCAAGCTACGATCCTAAAGCTGTAGACAAAGGCGAAGCAAAACCTAAAAACATCGACAAAGAATTTATTCGCGTATGGATTACCTCACAATGTGATCCCTACAAAGATCCAATCCCACAAGTGCCGGCAGATCAAATCGTCGAGCTTAGCCGTCGCTACGTGCTGTTATACGAAGTTATTACCGGACAAAAGTTTCCGTTCGACGCAGTCATTAAGGCAGGCAATATGAACGAAGCGGTATATAAAGAGTTGGCATTGCTAGCAAAGAACTAGTCGCGTCTTCCCGCCAGAAGCATCTGGCGGGATACTTTTCTCTAGCCTCTAAGCCGATCAAACGCCGATGAATCTAAAGCCTTCAATCTTGCTCTAGCTTCGCGCATATTCTTGCCAACTATATTGATGTGACCAATCTTGCGCCCTTTAGTAACACCATTTTTATCGTACCAATGCACACTGCAACCAGGTGTTGCCAATGCACGATTAATTAGATTCTGCGCAATTGCTTCGCCTTGCGCACCATCTGCTTCACCTAAAATGTTTAACATGATCACATGGCCAGTTTTTAGGCTAGTATCACCCAAAGGTAAATCAAGCATCGCACGTAC
>DATIHV010000225.1:0-2386 GCA_035480295.1 Gammaproteobacteria bacterium | reverse complement strand
CCTTTTCCTATTGTCACATTTAACCTCGTAAAATGTTCCCTTTAAAAAATGTAATTCAGCATGTGCGAATAGTCAATAAGTTGTCATACAAACATAGGAATGTAGGCTAAAACTATCGAGATGACCTTATGATTGCTATTATTGATATTGAATGCACTATAAAAGAAGGTAAGATGTATATAATGGCCAAATTAATTTCATATTCTAAATTACAAACCACCCTAAATAAATTAGGCGCACAGCTAAATGCTGCAGAAACACATGGTTTATTAACCGGTATGTTGTCGCTTGCTAAAACTAACGATAATAATGCATGGCAGACAACCTTGGTGGAAAATCTTGATTGCGCCACTCCAACCAAAAGCCAATGGGAAATTATAACGGCAGCAACCTCGCAAATCGTGGCAGAATTTACGGATGAAAATTTTGGCTTTAATATTTTATTGCCTCCAGATAATTTACCGTTGCAAGATCGGGTGACGGCGCTTGGATTTTGGTGTCGCGGTTATTTAAGTGGACTTGGGTTGGTGGGCATTACCAAAGAAGACTTGGCAAATGAGACCATTAAAGAATTAGTGGCTGATTTATCGCAAATCGCCCACGTTGGCATCGAAACGGATTCGTCCGAGGAAGATGAAAACAATTACATGGAATTAGTGGAATTTGTGCGTGTGGCGGTGCAAAACATACAACTTGAATTGCAAACCATACATTCAAGGATGCTACATTAATGGAAGAATTTTTAACCAGACGCCATAAACTTGCAGCACAGATGCAAAATAGTAGTATTGCGTTGTTGCCTAGTGCCAAGACGCAATATCGTAATAGCCATACCGAATACCCTTTTAGGCAAAACAGTGATTTTTTTTATTTAACGGGTTTTGCTGAGCCGAATGCTGTTATGGCACTTAGCAAAGATGCTAAAGGCAAGGTTAGTTTTATAATGTTTAATCAGGCCAATGATCCGGTAGAAGAAGTATGGCTGGGGAAAAGAGCTGGCGAAGACGGCGCGCGCCAAATATATCAAGCAGATGATGCGTATGATATCGCTGATATTGATAACGTGTTGCCAAATTTATTTGCGGATAAAAAAGTTATTTATTATCCAATGGCAGTGGATCAAGGTTTTGATGAACGCATTATGTCTTGGCTAAAAACTGCCAAGCAAAATTTTAATAATAAAAATTATCGTGAGATGCACGATGTTACATTTATTCCAGACACAGTCACAGATTTGCTGCCGTTTATTCATGAGTTGCGTTTGATTAAAAGCGCAAGCGAAATAGAACATATGCGCACTGCAGCCGAAATTTCTGCTGAAGCACATGCTAAGCTTATGCAAAATTGTCAACCTGGACAAAATGAATATCAGTTGGAAGCAATTTTTAACGAATATTGCCTACAGCGCGGATGTCGCGGTTTTGCTTATAACGCAATTGTTGCTGGTGGAAACAATGCATGTACGTTACATTATACAGCGAATGATCAAGTATTAAAGGCTGGCGACTTACTGCTGGTAGACGCGGGTGGCGAGTATAACTATTATGCATCTGACATAACTCGCACCTATCCAATCAGTGGTAAATTTACACCAGAGCAAAAGCAAATTTACGAATTAGTATTAAAAGCACAATTAGCCGGCATTGAACAAATCAAGCCCGGACATACGTTTGATATGGTGCAAACTGCAATGGTCGAGATAATTGTTGCAGGTCTGCTTGCTTTAGACATTTTGCATGGCGAAGTAAAACAATTAATCGCCGATGATGCGTACAAGCAATTTTACATGCACAGTAGTGGCCATTGGTTGGGTCTAGATGTGCATGATGTGGGACAATATAAAGTTGAAGGTCGCTGGCGCAAATTTGAGCCAGGGATGGTATTAACTGTAGAACCAGGGATCTATATAGCGGATACAAACACTGATGTTGATCCAAAATGGTTAGGCATTGGTGTGCGCATCGAAGACGACATTTTAGTCACAAAAGGTGGCCACGAGGTTCTATCTAACAAGGCCCCTAAATCAGTAGCGGAAGTAGAGCGTGCAGCAATTTGATATTGCCGTTATTGGGGGTGGTTTAGTTGGCGCCAGTTTTGCGCGTGCAATTAGTGGCTCAGGGCTGCGCACGGTGCTTATTGATAAAACTCCTGCTGCAGCACTATATGATGCTGCTTTAGACAACCGTGGTTTAGCAATCGCTTACACTACACAGCAAAGTTTGCACCACTTTAAACTGTGGACCGGTTTAAGTGCCAACTCGCATTCAATTGCACATGTGCATGTTTCAGAGCAGGGTAAATTTGGTTTCACGAAATTGTCGGCACAAACCTGCGGCCTGCCTGCACTTGGCTATGTAATTAGCGCTAGTCACTTAGGTGCGGCGCT
>DATIHV010000224.1:0-2353 GCA_035480295.1 Gammaproteobacteria bacterium | reverse complement strand
ACCCAAATCAAAGATATTTCCCAACAGATAAAGGAGCGGTTAGTGAGCCTCGCGCCTTTAACAACTGGGTCATTGGGTTGGTTAACGAGTCACTCCGCATAGATGGCCACATTGAAGCCAATAGAGCTGCAGCTTATCGAGCTGCACCACGATAGCAAGGTAGAAATGTCTATCCTAGGTAGTCTAGCACTACTTTACCGTAAGGTAGTGTTAGATCTGCCACAATATGCGTGCCAGAAATAACTTTCTTCACTGGCAAATCCGCCACTGGTGCTTGCGCGTGTTGCATGAGTTGCAATGCCGCTGGTCCAGTCCAAGCACCTTTAATCGTGACTTCAGTTAAATAGTATTCCACCAATTCGCAAACGCGCACAGTACCATCAACATGTGGAATAATTTTTAACAACCAATTTGGTGCAGCAAATGATTTTTGCACTTCTTTTGGATCTAAAGTCGCAAATTTATAGCCCATAGTACCTGTAGCTATGGTGCTGCCTTCGTAATCAAGTTTGCCTACAAGTGATTCACCTTCAATACTGATCTTTGGTTTACCAAGTTTTTTAGGAAAACCCCAAATCTCGCGCCCTGCCGCAATCGGAGCTTCATCATCTAAAAACATAGCATGGGAATATGTGCCACGTTTGCCATTGTAGGTTACCGGTATCACTTGCCCAGATTCTGTATAGTCGCCAAAACCGCTTGAATCCGGCATGCGTATAAATTCAAAACTCACAATAGGCTCTGCTACTTCTAATGGCTCAGGCACAATTGCGCGTAATGCCTCGAGATCGGTTTCATATTTAATAATCATGAATTCACGATTTATAAATCTATATGGTCCTTTAGGATATGATGGTCTTGTGAATGGCATTGCAAAAGCATTTTTTTCAATTTCACTTCTGTTCATGATCACTCCTGTAAATCAAAAATTATGTAATTGCAGCTCGTTGGGTAGCAAATCTAGCCATGATGGTTCCTCGAACGCAAGCATTACATCTTCATAGCCTAGTTTAAAACGCTCCATCAACGATTCCGCAGAAAATTCAAAATCTTTGGACCATGAATCGCACGGTCTGTCACGGTAATGAAATCTTACAATATTTAAAGTACCTGGATGTTGCTCTGTGCAACGCTTTTGTAATCCTGGAAATTTACCAGGATCAGGCAGCTCGGCATATAATTGCTGTAAATCGCGTTTATATTCCTGTAATTCACAAAAATAATGCAACAAAGTATGGTGTTGACTTATATATTCTAGATCTTTCTTGCGTTTTAAAACGGCTGACATCGTTTCCGGGACCTTTTCCACAAACGCAAACAAATTCACTATAAAACACAGCAGTTTATCGTTTGTAGGTTCTTCCATTAAAACCTCAAACGGTGTATTTGAATTTATGCCGCCATCCCAAAAGTATTCATTGTTGATCTTCACTGCGGGCAATCCTGGCGGCAACGCACCGGTGGCCATTATGTGCTCGGGGCCGAGTTCTTCTTTGGTATTATCAAAACGTGTGGTTATTCCGGTTTCTACACAAACCGCGCTCACTGTTAAACGCACTTTTTTAGAATTAAGTATTTTAAAATCAATTACTTCTTCCAATGTTTTACGTAATTCAGAAGTATCATAAAAACTTAATTCATCCGGAGTACTATGTGTTTCCAACCATGGATTTATCATACGTGGTTTAAAAAATCCATTGACACCCATCATTGCCGCCCAATCACTGATGTACATGTTCTGAAAATTTTGCGCTTGCCCGCCAAACATATTAAAAAAATCAGGAAAAATATTGGGCACATGTACGGCAATTGTATTCCAAAATTGTTTGAGCTTTGGGATACGATCTGCAGGTTTATTACCTGCTATGATTGCACCGTTGATGCCACCGATTGAGGTACCAATAACCCAGGTTGGCTCACATTTTCTGTCTAATAAGGCCTCACAAACTCCAACTTGATAAGCACCTAGCGCACCACCGCCCTGCAGTACGAATAATAGTTGATCGTATTGTTTTATGGTATCTTCTATATTCATTACTGCATGAACCAGCCATGGCTTACAACTAAAGATTGGCCTGTAAGTGCATTTGAATCAAAAGAAGCGAAGAACAACGCAACTTGTGCCACATCGTCTGTAGTAGTAAATTGACCGTCTACAGTGTCCTTTAACATGATCTTTTTAACTACATCGTCTTCTGAAATTCCTAGTGCTTTTGCTTGCTCTGGAATTTGCTTATCTACTAATGGAGTTCTTACATAGCCCGGACAAATTACGTTAGCACGCACATTATGTGCAGCTCCTTCCTCGGCTACAACTTCACATAAACCAATTAAACCATGTTTTGCAGTAACA